>JAYEJG010000092.1:0-13375 GCA_034660435.1 Thermoplasmatota archaeon | reverse complement strand
CGGCTTACTAGATTTATATGCGGATTAGATAACGTGGATAAAGCTTCACTATTTCCAAAGGTTCCCGGTAAATCATCCATATGATTATTGCTGATTTGATATAATATTGACCAATACCTCATTCAACATTGATTTTACATTGTTCTTTCTAGCGATTTTAAGTAACATGCCATTTATAGAATCTATCTCTGTTTTTTTACCTTGCAAAAAACTTTGTAACATGGAAGATTTGTTTTCTGATGTCTCATTAATTACTTCTTTTGTCTTTTTGATCATCTCATTGCAGGATAGGTTTAAGTTTTCTGAGTTTGCAATATTTGTAGATTCCTCGCAAATCTTTTCCACAATTTTTTCCAAAATCGGGTTTTTTAAAAGATTGCCGTTATTGCATTGAAATATAGTTGTCAAAGGGTTAATGCTGGAATTAACTATTGCTTTAATCCATATATCTCTTACTATGTCCTTGCTGTAATTTGTTTTTATATTTGAAGTATTGAACTTTTCTATAACGGCAGTCAGCTCCATGGTTTTTTTACCATTAAGCGCCCCAATTGTAGTTTTTCCAACACCAGTATGAATAATACTTCCAGGTTTTGAAAAAACAACACCATGGGTTGTAATACAAATAAATATCCTATTATGTGGAAGATATTTACTGATTTTTTCAACATTATCAAGTCCATTCTGAATAGAGATAACGACTGTGTTTTCACCTATGATTTTTTTTGCTTCCTTCATAGCCGTTTCCGTGTCAAAGGATTTAACCGATAAAATCAGAAACTCAGGAATGAAAGGGAGTTTATTAACCGATTCTACCGCAGAAATTTTTACGGCTAGTTTTGTTTTTCCATCTATAGAAAGCCCCTTTCTATTTATTGCTTCAACATGATGTTTTCTACCGATGAGAACGACGTCATTGTGTTCTGAAAGAAGTCCACCGAAAAGAGACCCTATTGCACCTGCACCCATTACCGCGATGTTCATAGCCCTATTTCCCTTATTTTCTCATTTATTTCATCCTTACTCATTGCAATTAAAGGATGAAGAAGTGGACAAGATATTTTTTTTGTAAGTTCTTTGAGTTCTAACATTTCTTCTGATGGCTTTTCACAAAGACAATGACCTGTAACAATAGCTTTACAGTTTTTTTCTTTTGCAATTTCATCTAAATTTGTTTCATCAGATAATTCTGTCAAGTCTAACTTTGCATACCATTTGGACGTAAATGCCTCAAGTATTCCTTTAATATCCTCATCTGATGTTACAAAAATAGATTTACATCCACGTCGCATTAAATACCATGCTGCGAGAATGTCTTTTTTTTGGTTTATTATCGATATGACTTTACCTTGAGAACTCAAAGGCATGCCACTAACTGCTCTAACCTTCTTAGTAAAAATGAAGGCTTTCTTATCTCTTATCTCGATGAACAATTCAAAATCAGGTTTCGATAGATCTACATCTGCTTTGGTCTCTGCTACTATGTCACTCCCCACCTTTACTGCTACATCTTGACTGGAGTATGTGTGATCTCCTGTTCTAGTTGTCCTAATCGCAAAGGATCTGCCTTTTGTCAAATAGCCTTTAACAAATTTTACAGACAGTTCTGAAATTGCTTCTATATCATTTGTCGTTTCAAAAGCAGGGCTAATTGAGGTTATCCCAAAGACGTTTCTTAGGACGGATGCGCTTTCCTCTATCTTACCAGTGTATATGTATATGCGGCCTTGGTCCTTTTTAATTTTAAAAAATATATCGTTTGATTTTAACGCGTTTTTTATATTGTCTATCAGGATTTTTTCAAAATTCTTACGTGTTTGTTTTCCCTTTAGTGCAATTTCACCATATCTAACAAGTATAAGTTCGTATTTCACAAAAGGACGCTATTGCATCTTGCTTGATTAATATTTTCCAGAAAAAATGGACTCCATTTCTACTTAACGTCTTTGTATCTATTCATCAAATCTTCCAATTCATTATCTAGTTCATCAATTTCGTTTTTCAATTTATTCATAAGAGAATCTGTGCTATCAACTGGCCTTGAATGATCTAAAGAACGAAAAGTATCAACATTTTTTTGTTCATAAACAGGAGTGCCCATGTCACCCAATTTGCCGTGTGCACTGGAGTTTGCATTATGTGTACAGTAAGATTTTACCTGTTGGGCATCTGGTTTTACAGTAAATTCATGTGGATTTCCCAAATACTGCATTTCTTCTTTGTCCAATTCATCTAGATACGTTCTTACTGCATCGCGAACGAGATCGCTGGTACACATCCAATGACTCTTTATCCTATCATATAGGTATTTATCAAAACGTACAGTTATTGCATCACTTGGCATGTTCCATCCCAAGAGGAAAATATGTAATACAACTTAAAAATCTATTGGAAAAAAGAGGGATCTTGTCAAGATTTAGACTTAACTGCATATGTGATTACATACTCATCTGCGAAAAACGTATATAAAACACCGTGTAATACTAAGCGATGGAAGGAATCGGGCTGGTAGTTTTTAGAGTGCATCCCATCCCCTCCTAAGTGAGGCCAGCCCCTTCCATTTTTTGGAAGGTTTTTTAAAAAAGGAAAAAATGTTGTTTTATAATGTGCTTAGTGCTTCAGGAATCCATGTCTTTAAACCAGTTAATGTAAACTGAATTGCAATTGCAACTGTAAGTAGTCCCATCACTCTTGTAAATGCATCCATACCTTTCTTGCCGAGGATCTTTATTACATAAGTAGAACTCATGAATATGCAGAAAGTGATGACCATTGTAAGAATAATTGCAACAAAAGCAATTGGTATCATAACATACCATGAAACGTCTGGATTTTGCATAGCAACAATTGTAATAGTGATCGCCCCGGGTCCTGCAAGTGAAGGCATTGCAAGTGGGACAAGTGCTAAATCCGCTTTTTGAGTTGCACCAGGTGCCGTTTCGCCTACTTGTTGACCTCTTCTCACCATATCAAGACCGACAAAAGCAAGTAAAATTCCTCCGGCAATTCTTAATGAATAGATTTCGATTCCAAGAAATGATAGAATACTTGATCCAGCTATCGCAAAAATGAACAGTAAAATTGCTGCGTATGTCGCCGCATTTTTTGCTGTCTTTTTTCTTTCCTCTTTTGTACAACTACTTGTTATTGCAGAAAAAAGTGCAAGTGTTGATGATGGATTGACAATAATAAATAATGGGATGAACACTGCAAGAAACACATCAAGCATGGATGATAGGATTCAAATTGATATTATTAAGCTTTTGTAAAAGGTGCAGGGGGAGCGATTCGAACGCTCGGACCTCTACAGGAATAGATCTTGAGTCTATCGCCGTTGACCAGGCTTGGCTACCCCTGCAACAAAAAGGAGAAAACAAATCTACTATAATAAAATTTCATGTTTATACAGACTTGATTCTTGCAATGGCTTATTAGTGAAGTATTTGCGGATTACTGTTTTTGGAGGCTTCAGCGAATCTTCCAACTGTTCTATAACATCTCATAAGATCTTTTTTGTCTATTATTAGGCTTATCTCTGTAAGAGTAAGAATGATATCGATAACGTTAATGTTTTCCCACGCAACAAATCTTAATACGTCATATAAGACCCCAGGGGTGAATAAAAAATTATTGGAAAAGGTCAATGAGATTGAAACGAGATCATCTACCTCATCAAGAATTTTTTCTTCATATAACAAATCAAGAAGGTTTTCTTTATACTTGGCGTTTGTAATTATAGAAACTTCAAAATTACCTTGAATGACATTAAGAACCCCTCCTTTTTTGAAATTTATTGTAGGATACAAACTATGAACTTTTTTAAGCAACGTTGGGGACTCTTCAAAAACTACATAGCATATATCAGTCTTTATGGTTTCAATAAAGTAGCTAAAGGTAGGTCTTTTGGTGGTTTGTTTTATTTTTTCCGATTGGCGTCGTAATGCCATTACAATAGCAGAATGTTTTACGGACTTACCAACCTTTGACTCTACTTCTGATGTTATATGTTTTGCCAGTAGATTATAGGAGGCGATATTCCTATCAATAACTTCTCTTAAAAATACTCTTTGGTCCAATATTTCTTTGACGGCTTGACTTGCAGTTACCATAATAACACCTAAATCCCGTTTTTATGCATTGCAACAATATCTGTTATCACATAACTCATACATATATTTTTGTTATTATTTGTACATAAAATACAAAAGAACCGAACGAAATTTGTAATGACGTGAATCTAAGAAAAGGGAAAGCGGAAAAAATACTGCTCACTGCAACTATAGACGTTAAGCGAGTTTTAGTTATTTTAGTAACGTCGATGTTATTATTCACAATATTTTTTACTGACGACTCAGCAAATGGAGCAAGGACCGAACTAGATGTAATGAGCTCAGGACAATATGAAAAAGGTCATAGATACAACATCCAAGGATGGGTGTACATTCATATAGAAGGAGAGCCGTATGAAAGAGGATATCAATATGGATATCTTGCCTCCGCTGAAATCATCGATACGATTCAAAGATGGAGCAATCTTGGACACAATTTTAAATTCATGAAATTGTCCTTGAAAAAAAACATCCCTGAAGACTACGATGAATTATCGGAGCGATGGTGGAACATTTGTAGAACAAAATCTATGGATGCATTTGTAGAGCAAATCCCTGAAGAATACCAACAGGAATTGAAAGGAATATCTGATGGGATAAAAGCACAAAATGGGAGGATCTTCAATCGAGATATTGAATACGATGACATTGTTGCGTCACAATTTGTTCAAGATGTCTGGTACAGCAGTTTTAAATATTTTTACAAAAGTTTTCATCCTGTACGTGGGCTGTTCAGTAGATTAAAAGAAATTTTTTCTGATGGAGGCAAAAACCAGCATCCTGGACATTGTAGTGCGTTTATAGCAACTGGTGATGCAACCGCTGATGGTAAACTCGTTGTTGCTCACTCAACGATATTTAATCATCATATAGCTGAACGATGTAACATCATATTGGACGTACAGCCATCAGAAGGTTATAGGTTTATTATGACATGTCCGCCAGGCTCCATCTGGAGTCAAGAGGATTATTATCAAAATGAGAAAGGGATAGTGCTTACGGAAACGGAGCTGCATCAAGGACCATGGAAAAAAATAGGAGTTCCAAAGGGGGCTCGATCAAGAACAGCGATTCAGTATTCAGATAATATTGATAAGGTGATTGAAAACTTAAAAAATGGCAACAATGGACTAATACCAAACGAATGGTTAATTGGTGATACAAAAACTGGGGAGATTGCCTCATTTGAACAAGCCCTCTACAACACGCCTATAAAAAGAACATTTAATGGTTTTTATTGGTCCACAAATGTCCCCCATGATAAAAAAGTAGAAAGAGAATTGCTTGGGGTTATTGATCTTTCACAAATTACCTCTAAGAAATGCTATGATCTATATGATGGTGGCAGAGATGAAAAATTTAGAGAGTTAAATGATAGATATTATGGAAAAATTGATGTAGAAATAGCCAAAAAAATCCTAGCCACAGACCCCATATGCAAAGGAACAACTGATGGAAAGATTACCGACTCCGAACTAATGAAAGACATGGGGCTACTTGCATTCATGGGTTGCCCAGATGGAAAAAACTGGAATCCGACTGATGATCAAAAAAGCAAGTTCCATGGAATTACGGAACTGCCTGCAAGTGGATGGGCACAAATATACCCGTTTAATTCTGAAGATTATAATGCAGATAGATTGACCACCCCTCATGCAACAAGTGATAACAAAGAATACTTTGGTTCATGGGATGGAAATATCTATGCATTAGACTCCAATAATGGCAATATTAAATGGAAATATAAAACTGGCTGGGGGGTTGTTACAACACCTGCAATAGATGGTGAACTGGTTTTTGTTGGATCTCTTGATAACAATTTTTATGCATTAGACAAAGAAACAGGAGATTTGGAATGGTATTTCACATGTAACTCTGCCATACATTCATCTCCTGCGGTTTATGGCGAATATGTGTTTTTTGGATCAGATGACGGTAAACTATATGCATTGAATAAGACAGATGGAAACCTGGCATGGAGTTTTACATCAGAACATTTTATACAAAATGACGCGAATAATTACCTTACTACGCCAATCTTGTCAAGTCCAGTAGTAAAAAACGGGGTGGCATGTATTGATGTTAACGGCAAAATATATGAATTGGACGCGCGAGAAAGGGAAATAACAAAAGAAAGTTTAGAACTAGATAAAAATGTCAAGGATTATACGATATTTGTTTTCCTGACAGGGCTAGCTATCGTTTTGCTAATGATCTCATTTATGGTTAGGGCGTATAATAAAAAGGGCAAAGAATGAGAAAGTAAGTAAATCTAACAGTTAATTTTATAATATGCCAAAGATATAAGAACACCTAACGCCAAAAACGGGGGAATGAAAAATCGTTGAAAAAGAACACTGGGACTCACGATTCGCATTTATCATGGCAGCAGTAGGGTCAGCAGTAGGACTAGGAAACGTCTGGAGATTCCCATATATCTGCTATGAGAATGGTGGTGGAGCATTTCTCATACCATATTTTATAGCACTTTTTACTGCCGGTGTTCCTTTACTGATTCTGGAGTTTACTGTTGGACATTGGGCTCGAAGTTCGCCACCTGAAGCATTCAAGAAAATAGGAAAAAAATGGGAATGGGTTGGATGGTGGACGGTTCTCATACCATTTGTTGTGGCTGCATACTATGTGTGTGTCATGGCATGGTGTTTTTCATATATGATTTACTCCCTTAATCTACGATGGGGAGCAAATGCTGAACAATTCTTCTTTAAAACTTTCCTAGGTATGACAAGCAGTCCAACAATACTAGGTGGTATTAGAATACCTGTTTTATTGGGGCTTGTAGTAGTATGGATGTGTATATTTATCATACTCTACAAGGGCGTGAAACGAATTGGAAAAGTAGTTGCATTAACGGTACCGATACCTGCAATTCTTCTCATTATTTTAACAATCAGAGGGTTAACCTTACCTGGTGCAATGGAAGGGATTAGTTATTACCTCACACCAGATTTTTCGAAATTAACAAACGCTAATGTCTGGCTAGCTGCATACGGCCAAGTATTTTTCTCACTTAGTCTAGCACAGGGAATAATGATAACTTATGCAAGTTTTCTGAAGAAGAAAGCGGATATTACAAATAATGCCATCATTACAGCTCTTGCAGATGCTGGGACGTCGTTTCTTGCAGGTTTCACAGTGTTCAGCGTAATAGGTTATCTAACCGTCTCACAAGGATTTGGAATAGATCAACTAAGTATTTCAGGCCCGGGTCTTACATTTGTAACTTATCCAACAGCAATATCGCTATTACCCTTCGCAGCGGCATTCTTTGGAATGATATTCTATGTAGCGCTACTAACATTTGGAATAGACAGCGCCTTTTCAATGATCGAGCCGATAAGTTCAGGGCTACATGGTAAATGGAAAATGTCAAAAGCAAAAGCAACAGGCATAATGTGTATAATTGGTTTTTTTGCAAGCCTTATTTTTGCAACGGGAAGCGGCATTCACTGGCTAAAAATTATCGATCACCATATAGCTAGTTTTGGATTAGTACTGATAGGGCTAGTGGAATGTATAGTACTTGGTTGGATGTATAAAATCTATAAACTTCGTGAACATGCAAATAAAACCTCAGATGTTCTCCTTGGTCGCTGGTGGGATTTCTTAATTAAATTTGTGATACCTTCTGTTCTTATAATAATATCAATCTTGGCGATTGTTGAAAACATAACAAAACCATATGGTGGTTATTCATGGTACATAATACTACTTGGAGGAGTTATACCCGTTGTTGGTATATTCCTAATTTCATTTGTTCTTATGAAAATCAAAGGAAAGGAGGAAAAGAGACAGGGGAAATAGATCTAATGAGCAGGATTGCTCTTCTTAATATTTGTCGACCTTGGGGAAAAACGCTATTGAAATTTAAGATGTATTCTTAAAAGTCTTTTAATAGACTAAATACATATACTACAAAGAGAACTAATATTACATCCAATGGTTTATAAAACGGAGCGGAAATAATGGCCTCAAAAACAGTTATGTGTCCAAATTGCAAAAACCAAATCACAATACAGGTTGTCCCTGGAAAAAAAACAATTATAACCTGCCCAAGTTGTGGAACGAAAGGTCAATTTACATCGCCACCAGAAGAACCGGAAGGCGACTCCATTGACATCTCTGCTGCAATCCAGGTAAAAAACCTAACCAAAAACTACAAGGATTTAAAGGCTGTAAATAATGTTTCATTCAATGTCAGAAGAGGAGAAGTATTTGGCTTTCTAGGACCTAACGGCGCAGGAAAAACAACGACGATTAAATCGATTCTTGGACTCATTCATACAAATTCTGGACAGATAACAATTAATGGAATAGATATTAAAAAAGATAGTAAAAAAGCACATAAATATATTGGATATTTGCCAGAGAAAATAGCTTTTTATGATAACTTGACTGCACTTCAAAATATGTATTTTTATGCAGAGATGAAAAATGTTCCAAAATCAGAATGCAAACCTCTCATAGTCGAAATGGGACTTGAAGAAGCTGTTAACAAAAAAGTCGGTAAGTTTTCAAAAGGAATGCAACAAAGATTAGGAATGGTACAAGCACTACTTGGAAACCCGGCAGTTCTTATACTTGACGAACCATCTGGTGGACTTGATCCAAGAGGTGTAGCACTTATAAGGAATAAGATTAAAGAAACTAAATCAAGAGGAGCGTCTGTTTTTGTTTCATCTCATATTCTTGCAGAAGTTCAAGCAGTATGTGATCGTGTTGGAATTATTAGTAAAGGCACTTTAGTTGCAGAGGATACTGTTGAAAAACTAAGAGATCAGTTGAATTTGAAACCTAAACTCGTCATGGAATTAGAAAAAACATCAGACGAAATTATAAGCTCGATAAAGAAATTGGAAGGCGTTGAAAAAGTAGAGATCCTTGGAGTGATGGTACATGTTACGTGCAATCCAAAAGTGAAAAGCAAAATTATTTTAGCTGTAGAGGAGAGCGGTGGAAACATTTTAAACATTCAAACAATAGAACCTACACTTGAAGAGGTATTCATAAGATTTACGGAGGGATAAAACATGGATTTAAACTCAATTTATTTCATTGCAAAAAAAGAAGTAATGGATAATGTTAGAAATCTATGGATTATAATTATTACCATTATCTTTGCTACATTAACAATTATTATTTCTGCATTAGGCTCGCTTTTTACTGATGAGTGGCAAAGTCTTGGATTGACAATTGCAGGAATGATGGGTATTGTGCAATTACTTGTTCCTATCATTGCATTAATGTTAGGATACGCTGCAATAGTTAGAGAGATTGAAAATGGTTCAATGAATGTGTTAATATCATTACCAGTTAAAAGACATGAGATAATATTAGGGAAATTCATAGGTTTAGGAAGTGTTCTTTCTTTTACTATTCTCGTAGGATTTGGTATAGCTGGCGCAATAATTGGATTAATGGTACCTAACGTAGATTATGCGCAATACTTTATTTTTATAGGTGGAACTATTTTATTTGGGTTAGTATACTTGAATGTTGCACTATTTTTCTCCACATTATTTAAAAAACGATCATCAGCGCTAGGCGGAGCGATATTTCTTTGGTTCTTTTTCAACATGATATTGCCAATAATTCTTATTGGGATTGCTTTTGCTGGAGCAGCATTAAAAGACATCGCCCAAGGAATAGTTCCAGATTGGTATTATCTCATAGATCTAGTAAATCCAATGTCAGTATATTCCGCGCTTGTCACTCTAAACGTTGGTAGCATTGGTTCAGCAGGTTCATCAATGGGCGTTACTCCACAAATTGGATATCCAGAGTTTTACACAAGTGGGTTAATGATTTTAATATTATCCATATGGATTGTAGGATTCTTATCTTTATCTTACTGGAGATTTAATAAAAAAGATATCTAAACATTTTTAATTATTTTGTCTTCAAGCATCTTCAGTTTTAAATAAAGATCATTATGTTCAAAGTTGAATTGATAAATTATGTTTTTTAATATTAATGGTTTAGGCGGTGCAACGCCATAATCGACGCCCAACTCGGGTTTGTTCAAAGCATCTATGATTTGTTCTTCGTTAATTTTACCAGTTGCTGCTTTTTCAATTGTTGACATAATTCTTCTTATTTGATGCCATAGAAAAGTTTGGGCGTAAAAATCGATTGTAAAAAACTGTTTATTCTCGCCAACAACAATATTATCAATTGTTTTTTCAGGATTTTTACTATCTTCAACTCTTGCAAAGTTTGAAAAGTTATGCGTGCCTGTAAAAAGAGATGCTGCAGAAATTATTTTTTCCATATCAAAATCATTATTTTTTAGATAATATCGATATATTCTTTGTTTTGCATACCGTGGATAGAAATCTGGCCCTACTTCTTTTACACCATAAAACAAAATTTCTTTAGAGTTTGTATTAATTTCTTTAAAAATATTATCTATTGATTTTTCTGTATTGAATGCAATAACACTTCCAAGAGACGAAACGCCTTTATCTGTTCTACTCGCCGATCTAAAACAAGATGTTTTTGTATCTTCTATGAAATCTTGTTTTGTAAGTAATTTTAGCAGTTCCCCCTCCACTGTTTTCAGCTGAGGTTGGCGTGCGTAGCCATAAAAGTTCCGTCCATCATAGGCAAATTTTAGTGCTATTCGCATCTTATCTTGATATTAACACATCTGATAAAAACTTAATCAGAATTTAAGAGATGCCATCACGATGGGCATGTCGCCTTCATCGATAACAAAAATTGTATCAGTCCAACAACTCATCGTTTCAACAATGTTTACATCATGCTCACTAAAAATAGAAGAAATATAAGCAACAACTCCCGGTGTATTTTCCATATCTTCCGGATGTTTAATCATAATCATTACAAGGTTCTTTGATGCTTTAATTACACCAGTGTTAAACAAAGTTTTTAATTCTCCAAGATGTTTTTCCGACGTGATTATTGTAAATACTTTTGAGCCCTCAATTGCATAAAAAGTATCAGTAGATTTTTGGATTTTGTTTTCCAGTTCTACTATTTTTCCAAGATATTTTCTCTTATCAACTATTGTAACAGCTATTTTGTTTTTGATTTCCAGTTCGCTTTCTTTTAATATTTTTAGGATTTTGTCTTCAAGTATCCTTTCATTTTTAATTTTTGTTTCATATCTGCGACATGCGATTAAAATTGCTTCGATGCTTGTCTTTTTTTCAATGTCTAGTTCTTTTGCAATTTTTCTTGAAAGTTTTGAATAGTTGATTATTCCGTTTTTTAAACAGTCAAGCATGCTTGAGTGTTTTGAGAGGTATTTTTCTGTTAATTCCGTCGTAGTTGGCATAGATATTACTATTGCTTTAATGTATTTTAAATGTTTCTTTTAAAACATAATAGTTCTATTTTGCACATTTGTTTGAAATAGAACACAACTAGTTTTGGCTGTTCTATACTAGTCACTCCTATTAAAAATTAGAAGGAACACTTACAATTCGATAACATGAAAACAAAAGTTATACTTGCATACAGCGGCGGACTTGATACATCTGTAATGCTTAAATGGCTTGTCAACAAAGGATACGATGTAATAGCATATATTGCAGATGTAGGGCAAAAGGAAGATTTTGAAAAAATAAAGGAAAAAGCCCTAAAGACAGGTGCATCAAAAGTCTACATAGAAGATTTGAAAAAAGAACTTGTTGAAAACTATATTTTTGAAATGCTTAAAGCAAACGCAGTCTATGAAGGACAATATCTACTTGGTACTGCTATTGCAAGACCTGTTATTGCAAAAAAACAAGTTGAAATAGCACAAAAAGAAAAAACAAACATCCTGGGCCATGGGTGTACAGGAAAGGGCAATGATCAGGTTAGATTTGAACTGATTTGGATGAAATTCATGCCAAATGTACAAATTATTAGCCCATGGAAAGAAGACGACTGGCTTGCAGAGTTTAAAGGAAGAAAAGACTTGATAAACTATGCTAAAAAACACAACATTCCAATTGACGTAACATTGAAAAAACCATATAGTACAGATGAAAACCTAATGCATATCAGCTACGAATCAGGTATTTTAGAAGATGCAAGTTGCAAACCAAAAGAAGACATGTTTAAACTAACAAAATCTCCAAAAAATGCACCGGATAAAGAAACAGACATCGTCATTGAATTTAACAAAGGCATACCTGTAAAAGTAACAAATCTAACTGAAGGTAAAGAAGTCAAAGGAGCCCTTAAGTTGTTTGCATATCTAAACGAAATTGCTTCTGAAAACGGCATTGGAAGAATAGACATTGTAGAGAACCGGTTTGTGGGGATAAAATCCCGAGGGGTTTACGAAACACCCGCTGGAACTATACTTTTCAAAGCACATCATGACCTGGAAAGCATTACACTTGATAGAGAAGTTGTTCATCTAAAAGAAATAATGTCGCCAATAATTGCAAAACTCATATACAACGGTTTTTGGTATTCACCTGAAATGGAAATGTTGATGACTGCTGTAAATAAAAGCCAGGAAAATGTAACAGGAAAAGTTTATCTGACTTTGTATAAAGGAAACGTAATAGTTACAGGCCGTAAGTCTGAATTTTCTCTATACAATGAAGCATTATCAAGCATGGAGATAGAAGGCGGTTATGACCAGAAAGACGCAGATGGTTTCATAAAAATAGTTGGACTAAAGTTTAAAATGCAAGGTGTAAAAAATGAAACTATGGGGAAAAAACTATAGTCTAAACAAACAAATAGAAAAATTCACCGTTGATAATGACTGCATCATTGATCAAAAACTCATAAAATATGACTGCGCTGCTTCTATCGCTCATGCAAAAATGCTTGCAAAAATAGGTATTCTTTCTAAAGATGAATGTAACAAAATAATAGGAGAATTAAACAAAATGATTAAACTTGATAGTATAGGAAAGTTTACAATAAAACAAGAAGATGAGGATGGTCATACATCAATCGAAAAACACCTAACACAAAACCTAGGAAAGGTTGGTAAGAAGATTCATACAGCAAGATCAAGAAATGATCAAGTGTTAACGGCATTGAGGTTGTACTACAAAGATGAAATAAAAACTGTTTTAAAATTAATAGATAATCTAGTTGGAAGTTTACTCATTCTTAAGGAAAAATATGGCAATGTTGAAATGCCTGGTTATACACATATGAGAAAAGCAATGCCATCATCAGTAGGTCTATGGGCAGGTGCTTTTATCGAGTCAATGAAAGACAATAAAATATTGTTGTCAAATGTCTATAAACTCATTGATCAGTCACCA
>JAYEJG010000091.1:0-2631 GCA_034660435.1 Thermoplasmatota archaeon | reverse complement strand
CTTCAAATGTCGTTTTTTTCTGATCTACTTGTGTTGAAAAAGGATATGAAAGTTCAGGAGATTTTACAAAATGTGTATGAAAATCATTTGCTGACTTCATAAGGAATACCAAGAATACTGCAAAAAAGACTTCTTCCAGAGTGATATCTGTTTCAGCACTTAGCAAAAACTTTGTTGAAAGAGCGATAATTATCAATGAAAGAAGAGTCATTATTGTAAAAAACGAATAAAGAATAGGAGATGCCTTCATCTTTTTAAACAGACTTCTCGAATTTGAGATAAGCATTACTTTTGTTGTTTCAAACATTTTTCATCCTTATAGTGGAAATAAACGTTTTCCATGCTGCCAAATTTTGACATCAGTTTTTCCACTTCGTCAAACATTATTACTTGCCCCTTCATTAAAAGATAAACAAAATCCGCCACTTGTTCAACAAGTTGGGTGGAATGGGTTGCAATTATTGTTGATCCTTTTTTGTTTTTAATATAATCTTGGATTGTCCTAGAGGTTAATGGATCAAGACCGTAAACCGGCTCATCAAGAAGAAGATTATTTGGGGAATGCATCATCGCAGAGGTAAGAGATATCTTCTGTTTCATCCCTTTAGAATAGCTCCCAAGTTCATAGTCAAGTGAACCATAAATTCCAAGCATTTTTGTAATTTCATCTATCTTCTTATCAGCAGTTTCAACATTTCTTAATGAAGCAATATAAATTAAAAATTCACGACCTGTGAGGCGATCATAAAGTTCTGGCATTTCAGGGAGATATCCCATCTGCTCTCTTGCTTTTATGGAATCTTTTACGATGGAAAAACCATCGATAGTTACTTCTCCCGAGTCAAATGGAAGAACTCCTGCACATATCTTCAAAAGAGTGCTTTTTCCTGCACCATTTTCTCCCATAATGGCGATAACTTTAGAATTTTCAAAAGTGAAATTTACATTTTTTAATGCTTTAATTTTACCATAATTTTTTGTTAAATTTTTGACAATTATCATTTCGTAGGTTGCATTGCTTATTTGAATTAAAATGTATGCGATAGAAAATGAGTGGGCAATGCATTTTTAAAGTTAACATCTTTTTATTATTCGAATGAAAAAAGCTTTGACTAATGGTATGAGCATAAATATTATTTTACTAGGGATTGTCAGTTTTATCAATGATGCCAGTAGTGAAATGATCATGCCTATTCTTCCTCTATTCATTGCATCCTTGGGTGGAACAGGACTTATTATTGGTCTAATTGGCGGAACGCGTGACAGCATCTCAAGTTTACTCAAAGTTGTATGTGGATACTGGTCAGATAAAACTGGAAAACGAAAGATTTTTGTTTTCTCAGGATACTTGACATCATCGCTATTCAAACTCCTGTTATCATTTTCGACTATCTGGCAACATGTTCTTTTGTTCAGTGGATTAGAACGTGTTGGAAAGGGTATCAGAACAGCACCGCGAGATGCGATTATTGCAGATTCGGCGCCCAAAAAAAGAGGAAAAGGATTTGGCATTCATAGAGCAATGGATACGGCAGGTGCCATTCTTGGATCTGCAGTAGTTTTTCTATTGATTTGGCTTATCGCTGTTGATTTTAATGTGATAATTTTCATCGCAGGATGCGTTGCATTTCTTTCACTCATACCACTATTGCTAGTAAAAGAGGCAAAGAAAAAACCACAGAATATTTCATTTAAAGTAAGTCTCAAAAAACTTCCAAGACCCCTTAAATTATTCCTAGTAGTGTCAAGCATCTTTGCATTTGCAAATTTCAGTTACATGTTTTTCATATTGCAAGCACAAACATTTTTTACTGGAAAATGGTCTATTGCTGCCCCTATCCTCCTATACATTCTATTCAACGTCTTTTACGCCATTTTTGCGGTTCCGTTTGGATCCCTTTCAGATAAAATCGGAAGAAAAACAGTTCTCTTGTCCGGCTATCTTTTATTCGCAGTTACAACATTAGGCTTTGCATTTCTCTATTCGCTACCGGGATTTATTGTACTATTTGCATTGTATGGAATAGTTTATGCCATTCTTGATGGAAACCAAAGAGCGTTTGTAGCTGACCTATCGCCAGAAAATCTCAGATCAACATCATTAGGGACGTATCATACTTTAACTGGCCTTGTGGCACTGCCATCAAGTTTAGTTGCAGGTCTGATATGGGAAGTAGTTGACCCAACCTTCACATTTCTATGTGGGAGTGTAATTAGTCTAGCCAGCATCATAGCATTTTTATTGCTTAAAAAACACTTTTGAGAACAAATTGAAAAGGAAGTTATTTAAAATTTTAAAAACTTCCAAATGCGATAGTTATGGAAAAGAAAATCGAAATCTATGAAAAAGGATTGGAGAAATATTCAAGATCCAGTGCGATCCTTGGCAATATTGTCATGCTTCTTTGGTTTGCACTTGGAACTATTGCATGTTGGTATTTTTACCCAATGGTTGCATGGGCTTATCTTGCATTTGCAGTAATTATGGTTTATATCGTGTTAAGAAAACTGCTTTGTATCAATTGCTTTTACTATGGTAAATTATGTGGTATCGGATGGGGCAAGCTTGCTGCTACTTTGTTCAAACAAGGCAAAATTGAGGATTTCAATAAAGGTGCTGGACAGAAACTT
>JAYEJG010000090.1:0-2676 GCA_034660435.1 Thermoplasmatota archaeon | reverse complement strand
TTGCAGAAAATCCAAGTCCCGCAATGGCGCCATAGATGAACCCATCCTCTATTTCATCAAGTTCTTTTTTTACAGTTTTAAGGCTCATGCTAATTGGTTTCGTTAATTCTTCGGCAAAAGGGGCAATGATTACTGCTGAAATTATTGCAAAGATGCTGGCGTCTTGAAATGAAATGGCAACAGGAATGGATAAAACAAGCTCTAAGACAAGTGCTGCAATAATTGAAATTGTTGCACCCCAAATAAAACAAATAACTATTGCCTTCCATGGTTCTTTGTTGTACTTTTCCGTGTTTCTCATCCACACCATATATGTTATAGGTGGCAAGAAAGATAATACAAATAATAATATGCTCTCTAGCACAGCCATAGTTACAAAAAATCGAGTATTGTGTTATTTAGTTTTCTTTTTATTGTAATTAGATTGTTCGAACAATTGATGAAAATACGATTTGTCCAACAATTATTGAAAACGTTAAGACGATTATTGCAGTGGGCATAACCTTCCCAAGACGATACATATATTCAGCTTTGTCGTCACCGTCATCAATTCCGTTTGTAAATCTTGTTAAAAGAAAAACGAGTTCGATTACATATATTCCAACAACAAGGGCAAAATATTCTGGCCTGACATTTTCTAAAGAGAACGACTCCCTAACAGATGAAAGAACCGAGGAAGTTCCGCCGGTAATGCTGGTTCCAGGCATTTTATCTGCCATGGAGCTAAGTATGTTGGAGATTAATTTGGTAATTGCAAGAGTCACACCTGCGATAAGTGGTGCAAAAATAGCAGCAGTTGATCTCAAAGTTGATGTTAAATTATAAAGAGTGTCTTTTATCTTAATTTCAACCTGTTGTAATTCTTTTAAATGATCTGCAACTCTAATGATTGAAACACTTACTGCACGTTGGCTCTTCTGGATTCCTTCAACAAATAATTTCATTATTGCTTTTATTCTATCCGAATAGACATATTTTAGAGAACCGAACTCTTGGCTAAATAGCGCGTCTCTAATGTTTGTGTGCATTGCAATAAGGTTATAGCCTGTTTGGTTGAACACGTCAGCAATTTTTGATCCTTCCATTGTCTTTGCAGCATACATAAAACTTTCTTCTGGTGATTTTTCTTCACTTATTCTCTTTCCAAGGATGTACAATGCATCAGAAAATTCTTTTTCTATTTGTTTTATATTGTCTCTTACCTTTTTGTATGGTCTATAAACACTAATGCTGTATAGTGTTACTGTTGTAGCCACTCCCCAAATTATAAAAAGTGTTACCGGGAGATAATTGTTTAGACCTTTTGGATCTGCGATAAAGCGCAAAATATGGTTGTTTGTATTTGCAGCGAATATCGGGACACTCATGAAAAATATTCCTGGGATGGAAACTACAACTCCGGCAAGAATTGAAATTACGAGCCTCTTATTTTTATTAATATTTACAAGATCTGGATGGTCACTTGGAATTACAGGTGGATTAAATGTTGCAGGTCTTGATAAAAGAATTTTTCTTGTATAAAGAAAGAGGACGAGCGGGAGCAAAATATCATATACAAAAAAGATTTGAAAAATTGTGATCTTCATTCCAACAAGGCCTGCCGCTGGGAGCATTGCGATAATTGATAATGGTATCATGATTCCAATGGAATAAATAAACATGGTTGGCTGATGAAGTTTACTTGCAAAATCATTCATTAATTCTCTTGTCCCATCGAGTCCTACGTCAAGAGCTCTATCTAGTGTTACCACTCTTTGCGCTTCATCAGATTCTTGTATTGAACTTCTGATAAGATGAAGTGATCTTTTGAAATGTTCGCTCCACTTTCCCCAATAGTTTGCAAAATTTGAAAGTGCATCAGACACACCATGGTATGTTTTGATTTCCATGTCCCATAGCATTTTGCGTAGGTCTTTTGAAAGGGATGTTGAGGATTCAGAAGCAGCAAATTTTATGCTATTTTCGAGATTGGGTACTAGTTTCAGATACATTACAAGATAACTCAAAACTTCTGGAATGTCTCCAAGTGAGTGAATTTTCGTGTATCTTGCGTATGTTTTCGGATAATTTGCAAGTGAATTCATTACGAGGAGTGGAAAAAAGACTGAGATACAAAGCATAAGTATAATCGTAAAAGTATCTATTTCAACTATATTTGCCCCATATGAAATAATAACAATTAAATCCAGTAAAAAAGCAAAAATAAATGCAATTAGTGCACCGGCGTATGTAAATCTCAAAATATCAATTGGTTCAACATTGAGTCCTGTAAAATTCAAAGTTTCCATATATTCTTGTGTGAAATATTTACTTATTTTTTCTTTGGTTCTTTTGCTATCTGTTGCCGACCATGAAAAGTATTTTTTTGAAAATGATATTCCTTTTTCAAACCATGTTTTTTCTTCGTTCATGTTACTTTTTTCCAGTATATTCTTTGAACCATACATTCCATTTTCTTTTCACGTAGTTATAATCAACTTTGCCATCTTTCAGTTTACTTTCTTCAATAAACATCCAAAAAGCATTGTTTGCATCTCTGTTTGCCGGCGCTTCAAGTAGTTCTTCGTTTTCGTTACTTTGTTCGACAATTGTTTTTTTGATATGTGTTCTTAGTTTTATGTTTTGAAGTGCCTTTTCTACAGTTATTCCCCACCTTCTTGCAACGTTCCCCAAGAT
>JAYEJG010000089.1:0-2678 GCA_034660435.1 Thermoplasmatota archaeon | reverse complement strand
AATCCTTCTGATGCGTTGATACGAAAGCTAGATCCGGGTAGTCTTCTAGGGTATTTTATGGAGTTGAAAATATGAAAGAGATAAAAAAGCGAAATAATATTCGTACTCCACAGGATAAAAACGAAGATTAAAGGTTTATTCACAACTATTTGTTGTATTTGTAACAAAATGTAAGAGATGTAAGGTCTAAAACACTGTTCTGTTTATTTGAAAAATTTAGGATTAATGCAATTTGGCGGTTTTTCACCTGCAAGTCCTGCAAGCATATTCTCCGCAGCCATTATTGCCATTTTTGTTCTAGATTCAACCGTTGCAGAAGCTGAATGCGGTTGAAGAACTACATTGTTCAATTTTAACAGTTCTTTTTCTATATGTGGTTCGTTTTCATAAACATCAAGACCTGCACCAAAAATCCATTTCTCTTTTAGAGATTTTACAAGTGCTTTTTCATCAACAATTGGGCCACGGGAAGTATTTACTAGAATTGCTGTCTTCTTCATCATTCTAAGTTCTTGTTCACCTATTAAATGATATGTTGAAGAAAGTAAAGGAACGTGAAGTGAAACAAAATCAGATTCTTTCAATAGTTCTTCGAGTTCAACTTTTTTTGCACCAAGATTTTTTTCCAATATTTCATTTGTTTTACTATCAACATATAAAATTTTCATGTTGAATCCTTTACTTTTTAGAGCAAATGCTGTACCGATTCTACCTGCACCAACCACACCTAGTGTTTTATTAGTGACATCTTGACCATGCATAAGCATGGGCCCCCATCCTTTGAACTTCCCCGCTCTTGTAAATTTATCAGCTTCAACTATTCGACGTGCAACAGAAAACAAAAGAGCCCATGCCATATCAGAAGTAGCATCAGTTAAAACACCAGGTGTGTTACTCACAGGTATCCCTCTTTTTGTTGCAGCCTTGACATCTATGTTATTATAACCAACGGCATAACTAGATATCATCTTGAGTTTTGGTTCTGAGTTTACAACATCTGCATCTATTGTATCGGTTAGAAGACAAAGAAGGCCGTCTTTTCCTCGCACGCCTTTGATAATTTCCTCTTTTGTTAAAACGCGATCATGAGGATTTATCTCCAATTCGTGTTCTTTTCGAAGTAAATCAAGCCCCTGCTCTGGGATTTTACGTGTAACAAATATTTTCATAATTACACCACATTAAGAGTGATAGTTATGATGCATGTGAAGGGAGCTTAAAAATTTTATAATTCTTCCTTGACTGTTTCGAAGCAAGCACATGTAAGTGTTTTACCAACTCCTTTTAACTCCCTTAGCTTATCCACAACTAGCTTCCCTATTTCTTCTAATGACTCCCCTCTAACCTTGAGTAAAAGATCATATTCTCCAGATATTATGTGTACCTCACATATTCCTTGTATTTTAGCGATACGATTTGCAAGTTCTCTTTGAGAGACATTTGTGTTGTGGAGAAAAGATACGAAGATAAATACTTTGGATGGTAAGCCTGTTTTTTTATAATCAACAACGGTTGTAAATGATTTTATGATACCTTTATCTACCATCTTTTGAATTCTATCATGAACCGTAACTCTTGGAATTTTTACATTTGATGCTATTGTTTTTGTAGAATTTCTTGAGTTTTTTTTTAATTCTCCAAGTATAATTTGATCTTTTTTATCTATCATTATTTACATTATGTCGGTAATATTATTTATAACTTGCTTTTTTTGGTATTTTTGACGGTTAATTTGACATTATGTTTATATACCATATACGACAAACATGTACACTATGGAAACAAAAAAACAAGCCATACTAAAAATTCAAAGTCACATAAGAAGAACACTGGCAAATCACTTAACAGACAAAGACTTTATAGAAATATCACCAGTAATACTTTCACCGATGACCGACCCGTTGAACCATCCAACCTCTCCTGGAAATATAGTCTGTTATGGGAAAAAATATCATCTTACGCAAAGCATGATATTTAATAAACAAGCTGCAATGAAGACGCTTGATAAGATATTTGTATTTTCCCCAAATGTCAGGTTAGAACCCGTTGATAAATCAAAAACTGGCAGACATTTATTCGAATTTAGTCAGCTTGATTTGGAAGTAAGGGATGCAAAAAGGGAATACATAATAAGCCTTTGCGAAGAAATGATAGTTAATCTAATAAAAAAGGTAAAAGAGGAATGCCCCAAAGAATTGAAGGTTCTTGGAAGAGACCTTAAGATCCCTAAAGTGCCCTTCAAAAAAATATCATATAAAGAGGTGTATGAAAAATACGGAAAAGAGTTTGAGACTGTAATATCAAAGCAAAGTAAAGATCCTGTTTGGATAGTTGATATGCCAATAATGCATAGAGAATTTTATGATAGGGAGCATGATGACAAACCAGGCTTTTTAGCAGATATGGATCTTATTTATCCGGAGGGTTATGGAGAAGCACTATCTGGCGGAGAAAGAGAATATAAGTATGAAAAAATTAAAAGAAGGATGAAAATAAAAGGTAAAAAAATCTCAGAATTTAAAGAATATTTGAATTTGGCAAAAGAAGGCTTACCACCCTCTGCAGGATTTGGAATTGGAATAGAGCGGCTTACTAGATTTATATGCGGATTAGATAGCGTGGATAAAGCTTCACTATTTCCAAAGGTTCCCGGTAAATCATCCATATGATTATTGCTG
>JAYEJG010000088.1:0-2696 GCA_034660435.1 Thermoplasmatota archaeon | reverse complement strand
GATTTGCCCCTATGAGAAAAGCGGTTCTTTTCATTTGCATCCATTAAAGCAAATGTTCTTTTTTCACTAGGTGGAATGAAGATCGGATCATATCCAAAACCATTATTTCCGTTTTCCTTTTTGGAGATACTTCCATCGCACTCGCCAATAAAAAGAATCGGCTCTTTATTTGGTTCAGAGTATGCAAATACAGATTTGAAAACTGCATCTCTTTTTTCAACGTCTCTTAGCAAATTAAGAATTCCTTTACAACCAATAGTATGGAAAACATAAGCAGAATAAACTCCGGGAAAACCATCTAAAGCATCTATAAAAAGACCCGCATCTTCTAAAATGAATGGCTCATCCAAAATATTTTGAATGTGTTTTACTCCAAATAAGGCAACTTCTTCTAAACTGTCCACCTGCGGCTCGGGATAACCTAGATTTTTTTGCTCAATTTGAACTCCAACAGAAGAAAACTTTTCTTTTGCCTCTAAAACTTTGCCCTTATTACTTGTAATAAAGTAAATTTTTTTCATCTGTATCTGCCTCTTTTTACTATCTCCTCAATTTTTTTTATTATGAGATCTGCATTATTTTTTAATTCGGATTTATAACCATCCAGAACATAATCAAAACAATTTGAATATTTTGAATGGGTCGATTCAATCGCCTCCATAAGTACATGCAGGTCGACTCCTTTTGCTTCGATTTCAGAACTTTTCTCTCCAAGCCCAAAATCGATAAAGTAAACATTATCATCAAATAGAATCATATTTGACGTTGTAATGTCTCCATGAATAACATTGTTGTTGTGGAGCCTTGCAATGCTTTCTCCAATTTTTTTACAAATCTTTTTTCTATTCCCCTCATCCAAATTGTTTAGAATGTCTTTAATTCTTTGACCGTTTATATATTGCATAAGTATTATTCCATTTTCAAGATCAACATCATAGATTATTGGAACCGAAACACCACTTTGACGAGCTTCTGAAATTAATTTTGTTTCTTCTTTTGTTCTAGAGGAAATCAGCCGATCATCGATTTGTTTTATTCTGTAGGATTTTTTCGATCTTTTTTTCTGCACCACTTGCTTATCCATAAAAATTGTCAAAGAAATTTCCGCTTCTGCACCTCTGTACAAAGCTTTGTCACTCACGCCAAGTCACCTTTTCCATATCTGTTCTAAATCGCTGATCAATGAAGCTGTCTTCAACCTTCATGCGTATGTCACTATTGTGCATCAAAAGTCCTAGCCATGCTATCATTGCACCATTGTCGATGCACAGATCCTTTCTCGGAACATAAAAGGATGCGTCTCTCTCTTCGGCCATTGTTTGAACCATATTTCTTAATCTTTTATTGCTTGCAACGCCGCCACCCAAAAGAACTTCGTCTTTTTCGGTGTGAGCCATTGCTCTTTCTGTTACTTCAGTAAGTGCTGCAAAGGTTGTTTCCTGAATTGAATAGCAAATGTCTTCTAGTTTTTCACCACTTTTATACATTTGCTCGGCAGCCGTTAAAAGACCTGAAAAAGCTACATCCATCCCTTTTATCGAATATGGGAGCTCAAGGTACTTTTTTCCTTTTTCAGCTAATTTTTCGATTTTGGGGCCACATGGAAATCCCATTTCAACGCTTCTGCCAAACTTGTCAAGACAGTTTCCGATCCCAATGTCTAACGTTTCGCCGAAAACTCGATATTTTCCTTCAGCAAATGCAATTACCTGAGTATTTGCACCCGACGTGTAAAGTAGAACTGGATCGTTGCATCCATCCATTGTGCCTTTACCTATTTCAAGATGTGCAACACAGTGATTTACTCCAACAATTGGTTTTTCAAGTGTTAATGAAAGTGCCCTTGCTGCAGTTGCTGCAGTGCGAAGGCAAGGTCCAAGCCCGGGGCCTCTTGAAAAAGAAACTAGATCAATATCATCGCTACAAATTTTTGCTTTTTCCATCGACTCTTTGATTAAATCTGCTATGTACTTTGCATGATGATTTGCTGCTTCTCGTGGATGGATACCCCCCCTTTTAGGCTTATATGTCTTGAAGATATTTGATAAAACTTTACAATTATTCGAAATGTCTTTAACGACGCCGACACCAATAGTATGTGCAGTGCCTTCAATTCCAATAGATATCATATTTATGTGCTGTAAGAAAGAAGGATATAAAATAAATTTGGTTAAAAACTAGTCAATCCCCGTCTTCACCTTCATAAATGTACAATATGCCCATTTTAAACAACAACGCCACGACAATAATTGCAACGAGCACTTACTGTTGGTGTGTCGTTTCAAATTTCCGATTACATCCCATGGTTCATTACAAAAATTCGAAGGTATCTATACAAAGTCTTTCTGAGAAATTTTACTTGCCTTTGGGATAACCAATAGGAAGAATCACAACAGGTTTGAGGTTACTTGGGATTTCTAAAATCTCATTTAAAAACCCAACTTCTCCTGGAGTATATGTAAGAGATTTTAGCCCCTCATTTTCTATTGCAAGTGTCATATATGCAATTGAAATCCAAGTAGATTCCAACCAGTATGGTTTGTCTTGTTCGCCTGCAACAACAATTAAAGATGGTGCATTCAAAATAAATTTTTTTTCTGGCGATATCCTACGATGTTTCATCCATTTCTTGAACCATTCTTCAGAATTTTCAAAAAACTTTTTATCTGCTTTTTCACAGTGTTCTTTAATTTTTT
>JAYEJG010000087.1:0-2698 GCA_034660435.1 Thermoplasmatota archaeon | reverse complement strand
CTGCAGAAAGACCAAGCCTATAATTTTTGTTTCTTTCTCCTGTTATATTCCAATTGATTATTGTATTGTTTTCAATTTCTATTTGTTCATATGATAAATTGTGAAAAAGAATTATATTGTCAATATCAACACAGTTTGTTTCATCTGGCAAGTCGCATTTGTAAAGTATTTTGTAATCTTTATGACCGCTGCAATTAATATAGTAGCCATAGCTGACTTCATATTTTACTTTTGTAGGATATGGTTCATATGTGGTAGAACCGTCGTATATGTTAAAATCAAAAATTTCCAGACAACCAGATGTAACTAGCACTAATACAACTAGAATAGAGATGAAAATCAAATTTAATTTTTTCATGTGATCTTAATTATTTTCTAAATAGTCCTCTTTTTTGATGATTGCCAAGCGAAGATCGATATTTGCAGCCTTGGCTCATTGGACATTTCATGCAGTTGGGATTTTCATTGTGGCAGAAATCCTTTCCAAGCTTATTTAACGACTCTAGATATTTGTAAACATTCTCATTCATTTTCTCTGCTTCTTTTGTCAGGGTTTTTAATGCTTCATCTGGGTCATCGACATCTACCCACCCAAGTCTTTTTGCCACTCTTGCAACATTCGTTGTTTTTTCTGTAGCTGTACTTTTTGGTTTTGGCGGTTCTATTGGTATTTCTATTTCGGGCTGGACATTTGGTGGCATGGGGTCTGGATGACGAGCAGGACTGGATTTATCTGGTGCGATAGTTGGTTCATATTTTGGTTCCTTTCCTTTTGAAATTGAAACAGATTGCCCACCATGACTTGTTTCTCTTGTACGAATTTCAGTCATAACAGGTGCTTGAAGACCTGCACCAGAGATTAAAGCAACACCAATTGGAAGGCGTTGTATCTCACGGTATGTCTGACTTGTGAGTCCTTCTACAGACTGGATAATGGCTTTTAAATCATTGGGGTTTGTTACTTTTAATATGACATTTGTGTTACATTGAGATATAATATTTTTATCAACTTTTGCAGGACGTTGGCTTACAATACAAAGCCCCATTCCAAACTTTCTCCCTTCAGATGCAACAGTTCTTAGAATTCCCAAAGAAACAGCATTTCCATATCCTCTTTCTGGGCAATAATTGTGGGCCTCTTCGACAATGAATAAAAACGGAGGTATTTTACCTGCCTTTCTATCTTCAAATAGCCGCTCTGTGAGTCTTGCCACTACAACGTCCTGTACATCAGGGGCAACGCCTTTCATGTTTATAAGCGAGCACTTTCCTTTCTTTACAATGTCTGCTGTTGGTGTACCTGTTTCAGAAAACACTCCAATAGAGTCAAGTGACTCAAGTGATGCAATTACATTCCAACGTGCGTTACTCTTGCTTCTGCCAACAGCCTCTTTTATGTCTGAAAGTGCGTAAAGACTCTTGTATTCTTTTATCTCTTTTATTGCCTGATACAAAACTCCAACTTGTGGGCCAGATAGTTTTGCTGAGAGAAGATCTGTTATTTCTCTTGCTTTTAAATTTATGCCAGAAAGTTCAAGATGCTTAGTATTTCCTCTGCTACCAATTGGAGAATATTCAATTATTTGGCTTGCGTACTCTGCTTTTTTAACGCCAAATTTCTCCATATTCTTTTGGTCTTTTCTACTCTTATTTGGTCTTGCAAGTGATTGATATTCTCCATGGGTATCAATTATCACCATCGGTACTTTCTTTTTAAGAAACTCTTCAACTAAAACTCCGCATGCATAACTTTTCCCGCCACCTGTTTTTGCGAGAACACAAATATGTTTTTGGACAAGCGCATCAATATTTAGATAAACTGGTAAGGTATGGCCTTTCAAAAGACCAATATATGCACCGTCTTCCTTTGATGCGTTAAGTCCCAATACCCGTCTTATCAAATCATCGTCAGCGCGTGCAATTTTACTCCCAGCGTTAAAGGGAGTTCTTGGAGATTGTAGCAATCCTCTTCTATCTCTATATCCTAAAACATCGGCAAATGCAGAAACCTTTGTTTTGATATATGGTATTTCACTGCCACTTGTTAGGTTTGCAGCATCATCAAACTTTAGGTCAGAATGCTCTCTTATATCCATTACCTGAGCGAGCATATTACCTTCTTTGTGGGGTGCATATATATAATCAAATTTTCTTATGCTGTTCCCATTTACCGCAAAATTAAACTCAGTTGAACCAACATCTCCGTATATATAACCGACAACATTATTTTTTTCTTGCATCCTTTTTCCCCAGTTTTTTGAATAATACAAAATTTGCTTATTATACTTTTTGCAATTTTTTAATCTGTTGTGCAGGTAATTGTGCAAGTGTCTTTAAAGCCTCAATTTCCATGAAATGAAGTTTACCTGGCAGAACCAATGAATGAAGTGGTTTGCCATATTTCCTCGAAATTAACTCTTCGATTGTTCCTGCACAGACCATAGAGTCATTTGACCCAGCTCTTACAATAACACAAACGATCGTTTCGTTATTAATTATTCCCTCTTTCCTTATTTCTTCCATTCTTAATAAAACTTCCATTCCTTCATTTGCGCTCATATATCGCTCTTTTTCTGCTTGAATGTCCAAAAGAATCAGGCTGTGAAGGCCCATTTTTTTGTTTTCTTTTATAACATCATAGGGACTTGTCGGAAAGTAATTTTTCTCAGGGTGTACAAGTGTTGTAGTTCTGCCAAAT
>JAYEJG010000086.1:0-13841 GCA_034660435.1 Thermoplasmatota archaeon | reverse complement strand
AGAAAAGATGTGTATACAGGAGACTATCTTCTCGACATGGGTTTGAATGAAAGACAAGTCAAAGCAGTGATGTATGTTAAAGAGAAGAGAAGAATTACAAATAAAGAGTATCGGGAGATTAACGATATATCAAGACAGATGGCGACTATTGAACTTTCAAACCTGGTAAAAAAAGAGATTTTTGTCCGTAAAGGCAAGGCTGGCAAAGGTATTGCCTATCAATTGACTAAATTGACTGATAATTGACCAGTAAATGCCTATTCTCAGTAATTAATGTGCTGGGTCCAGGCCATAAGCCTCCTTACTCCTTTTCTTCTCTAATCTCAATTCTTTTCTTCCATATTTTTGAAATAATCACAGTTAGTAGTATGCTAAACAAGAGCAATAAAATTGGCGTGATTGGGTTTTCTAAAAGCTGGTAATCATATAAAAACAAGGCACCAAAGCATGATAGCATAATCCCTGCTTCAAGTTTCATTATTTGACCATGCCATTCGGTAAGTTTTCTTCGGCCAAGAGTATATGCAAAGATACAAACTATGATTATTAATGGGATAACATAAACAACATTGTAAAGAAAGATATAGATGTAATAAGAAGTTGGACTTGAATCTGGAGATAGGCTGTATTTGGACAATTGGTCAATAAAAGCAAATGGCAATCCAAGAGTACATAATAACTCATAAAAATTAACGGTTGCAGCAAGTACAATTGTACCTATAAGTGTCGCACCAAGTTTAGGGTTTTTTACAAGGTTCCGCATTTGTTTATACAACTTTGGTTTTTTACTGTCGGGAATGCTCAAAGAGGCACCTTTTTTGAAAAAGAAGAAATCTTTTATGTTTAAAATTCCCATAGGCAGTACAATTGCACCGGCAATCATTGTTAAGATGGTGACATTTTCCGCGGTTTGTAGATGAATAAATGTTTCATACATGATAAACATAAACAATATGTATAGTAAACCTGAGAAAAAGATAAATATGCCACCAACCAGCAACATTCTTTTTCTGGATCTTGCATATATGAGTAAATTCAACAGAAAAATCAAAATAAAAAATGCACATGGATTAAAACTATCTATTCCTCCAAGTACAATGGCAAGAATAGGCAATGACAACCCTGAGACATTGATCGTTCCAAATGGTGTATATATTAAATTCTCGTCGTTATCATCAGCTTCCACTCCTGCAAGAAACGCCTTAACTGTATCGTTTATTTTTTCAAACGTCATTTCATAATATGTTATGAATGTCATGTTTGTTTCGTTTCTCATGACAATAAAAGGATAATACACGCTGTAATTTTGTTTCCATTCATAATATTCCTTTTTGTATGTGTCGTTAATTGCAATGTCTTTTATTTCAAACGTTATCTCATTGCTTTCGTTGTAGATATCAATTATGTCATCCACCATCAACTTCTTTCCATGACATGAACCACAGAAATGGCTGTAGTAAAACTGAAAATCTATTTCTGCTTCAGCAAGAGCGGGTGCCACTAAAAACTGAAAGAAGAATAGAAAAATAACTAAAACTAACAGTTTTTGCTTTACTCTCTGCATCACCATCGCCACTTTCCAAATATTGAACTTAAATAAAAAGCTATTTGTTTTTCAAAGTGGGTTATTACGTTTTATTGCTTTAGTTAAGTCCATGGTTTTTAAATCTGCTTTTGAACAGAGATTTTTAAATAATGGAAGTGAATTACATGTGCGGATAATTCGCCATGGAGTTATAAAAAATGAAGAATAACAAAGAGCGATGTGCTCTGACAAGTGTAATAGAGTCAGAAATTGAAATTTTAAAAAGGCACGTTACTATTTTAAAAACGCTACAGAAAAACCAACCAATGGGGATCATAAAACTTGCAGAACTTTCGAAATATCCTCAGCATATGGTAAGATATTCGCTTAGAATTCTGGAACAAGATGGCCTTATTGAACCGTCTCCACAAGGTGCGATAACGACGGATGAAGTTGAAAAAACGACAATTTTGATAAAAAAGGTACTCGTTGAAGTTGGTAAAACTGCTGACGATCTTGCAAAATCTCTTTAGAAAAATACCTTGGTTTTTTAATTTATGCCGCGGTAACTCAGCTGGGAGAGTGCACGGCTGAAGACCGTGATGTCGAGGGTTCAAGTCCCTCCCGCGGCATCTTTTTATACTATTTTTACTGCCTGCCTATATACATGCATAAAAGCTATTTATATGGTGAAGCTAATTTGTATGCGGGATGCGTAATGGATGGAGATGAAGAATCTAGTTTATTTGTGGCTAGGGCCTTTGGTCTACTGAAGGGTAAGAACATACGTTTTAATCCAAGGCCGTTTTCAGACAATACGAGACAAAATGAAGAAGTGTTTGCAATCATGCAAAATGATGAACAAACCTTTGCAAGCCATCATGTGGATGTTATAAAAAAAGTCGATGCGTTAATCGAAGAAAACGAGGAGTTTTTTGAAGAAAGACTCGGAAATTTTGTTACAATTGAACGACCTGACGTTGTGTTTAAAGAGGCAACTACAAAACTGTAAGATAATGTATGAAAAATTTTCGTAAATAACGGTCCTGTACGTAAGTCACAAAGATAAATATCTAAAAGATTTTATATACTGACATCCTATTTAGAAAAGCAGGGATGTAACAACATATTGGATGATGGTGTATTAGAGGTTAGTATTTAGGAAGGGATGAATCTGTATCTTAAAGAAGTTCAGATGGAGAATTTTAAATCGTTTGGGAAGAAGTTCACAGTGCCTTTTTTCCCAGGTTTTACTGCGATTACTGGGCCAAACGGATCTGGAAAGAGCAATATTGCAGATGCGATTTTATTTGTTCTCGGGCCTAGAAGTTCAAAGGTTATACGTGCAGGAAAATTAACTGACTTAATATTCAATGGAGGAAAAAAGCATAAAAATCCTGCCAAATACTGTAAAGTGTCTCTTACTTTTGATAATTCTGAAAGGAAAATGCCAATAGATTCTGATGAAGTGATTTTGACCCGTATGATTAAGCGAGCGCCACTTAAAAATGATCCCAACAATTACTATAGCAAATTTTACATAAACAATAAGGCGTCTACATACTCTGATTTTACCAATGTACTGACACATGCTAGAATGTCTGGAGATGGCTACAATATCGTGAAGCAGGGTGATGTAACAAGTATCATAGAAATGGGTTCAGTAGATCGTAGAAGAATGATTGATGATATTGCAGGGATTTCCAATTTTGATGGCGACATTAAAAAAGCCGAGAAAGAACGAGGAGATGTTGAACGCAACCTTGAGCGAATAAAAATTATTCTTGGAGAGATATCTGTACAGATAAGACAACTTAAAAATGATAGGGATGCAGCATTTAGATACAAGGAACTAAAGGATCATCTGTATGAGGCAAAGGCAAAGATTGCGATAAAAAAACGGCAAGATGTAGAAGCACAAATTGCAGAAGTTCAAAAACAAATAGAAAGCTATGAAAATGAACGTAATACACTTGATGGCAAAAGCAAGGGGTTAAAAGATAAGTATGCCACAATTCAAAAAGAACTTGAAGAAATCGAGAAGAATATTGCAGATGTAGGTGGGGATGAGGTAAAGGAAATAAAAGAGAAAATAGATTTGACTAAAAGTGAAGTAATAAAAATCAAAGAGAGGATAAATTACTCAACTGATGAAATTGCCGATACTCAAGATGAACAAAATGAACTTAATTTGAACCTTGAGGCAATAAAAAGGGAACTCGAAGAGTGTTTGACAGAAAAGGATGAGCTTTCTGCCAGAATTTCTGAAACAGAAGAAATCTTAAAGGGAAAAGATTCTGAATTTGGCAAGATAAAAGGGGACATCGCAAAAACCGATGATAGTTCTATTGACATTACAAGAGAACTTGTAAAAATGCGTGAGGAATACGACGAAAAACAAAGTGAGATACATGAGTTAAAACTTAAAAGAAACAGGTTTACTGATAAAATTGATGCACTTGAATTACAAATTGCAGAGATGCAGGAAACGAAATCAACCTATGAGTTCGAATTAAAGGACATTGATTGGCAAAGTGACGAATTTAAAAAGGCACATAGTGAAAAAAGTAAGAGCACAAAAAACTTTGAAAAAAGCTTGTTTGAAAAGAAGAAGCATGAGGCAGAACTTACCGAGCAATTAAATGATCTAGAAAATGCAATACGAAGATTTGATAGAGAACATTCTAAACTCCAGGCGGAATGCGATGCACTTGAGTCTGTTCATAGCAGATATAACAGGGCAGTTAATGAAGTTATTAGAGCACGGGATGATGGGGTTCTGACTGGAGTGCATGGAACTATTGCAGAGCTTGCTAAAGTCGATGCTAAGTATGAAACTGCGGTTGAAATTGCAGCAGGTATGCGAATGCAAGCAATTGTTGTCGAAGACGATGATGTTGCTTCACAGGCAATAAACCTTCTGCAGAAACAAAATCTTGGAAGGGCAACATTTCTGCCGCTCAATAAGATGGCTTCCGGGAAACCCCGTGGAAAGGCTTTGATGGTGATAGATGATCCAAAGGCGCATGGTTTTGCAATAGACCTTGTTAAATTCAAAGAGGATTATCGTGGTGCTTTTTGGTATGTATTTGGTGATACAATTGTTGTTGATACCCTTAATGATGCTCGCCGCATGATGGGCGGAGTAAGGCTTGTTGATTTGAATGGTAGTTTAATTGAAGCAAGCGGTGCGATGGTTGGAGGAAGTAAGCCAAAAATGCATCTATCTTTTAGTAATGTTGACAGAAGCAAACTTGAAGAAATTAAGGGGCAATTAAAGGCTGCTGTTTCAAACCAAGAATTGCTTTCTGAAGAGCTTTTACTGCTTAAAAAAGAGATTGTAGAATTAGAAAACAATTTAGGTGAAATTAGATCTAAAGGTGATGTTGAATTACAAGCAAAGGCTCTTGATGTAAGGAGGAAGGAGTTCTCTGGAAAGCTTGATGTTCTGGCTAAGGATCTTGAAGCAAAGTTAAAAGAAAAACAATGTTTAGAGCAAAAGAAATGCGAAGTTATTACAAAAATCGGGGAATTTGAAAATAGGATTCATGAGTTAGATGTTTTAAAAGAGGAAAAGGGAAAGCTTCTTTTAAAAGGGACAAAAAAAGAACTTGCACAAAGTGCAAGATCATTGGAAGAAGAAGTATTGCAACTAAAAGACTCAGTTTTGTCAAGTTCTTCGGAAAGAGATGCGCTTGAAAAGAAAATCGAGCTTCTTAAAGAAAGAAAAGACGAGATCGGTCAAAATATTGAACACAAGGTAAAAGAAATTGAAAACTACAAAAGTTCGATAAAAGAATTAAAAGAAGAAAAGGCATCATTCCGTGACGATTTGAAGGCCCTTATGTCTGTCGAAGAAAAAATGACCGGGAAAGTAAAAGGCCTTACCTCAAAAAGAGATGAAATTTACAAAAATTCAATTACTATAGAGAATGAATTAGATAAAGTCAATACTAGGGTAGAGTCATATTACGATTTGATTTCTCGAGCAAAATATAGGCTTCCCACTCTTGAATCATCAATTTCAGAATTGGATCAAGAATTAAAACTATACAATGTAGAAATTACAGACCAGAAACTGCCAAATGTTGAGGCACTTAGGGAGTCAGTGAAAGTTACAGAAGAGTCAATGAGGGAACTTGAGCCTGTGAATATGCGCGCTCTTGAAGAATATGAACATCAGCATGAAAGGAAAAATAAGCTTGATGAGGATGTAAAACATCTAAAAGATCAGAAGAAGAATCTTCAAAAACTTGTAAAGAGTGTTACGGAAAAGAAAAAGGAAAGGTTTTACGAAGTCTTTGATCAAATAGATAGAAATTTCAAGGACATTTATGCTCAGCTTTCAGAAGGTGGGGAAGCTGAGCTTCAAATTGAAGATCCTGAAAATGTTTTTGAAAATGGGCTTACAATAAAAGCAAGGCCAAGGGGGAAAAAGGTATTGCTCTTGTCTGCCCTATCTGGTGGCGAAAAGAGCATAGCGTCACTTGCATTTGTTTTTGCAATACAACAGTATGATCCAAGTCCAGTTTATGTACTTGATGAAATAGACATGTTTCTTGATGGGGTAAATGCTGAAACTGTATCAAGAATGGTGAAGAAAAATGCCCAAGATTCACAGTTTATACTGGTGTCGCTCAGAAAGGTGGCATTAAAAGAGGCCGACTATATCTATGGAGTTACAATGCAAGATACAGGCATTTCTGAAATGATAGGAAGTATTGACCCATCTTCTGTCGGACCAAAGGGTGAACTAAAACTTGAAGGAGGAAGGATGATTGCAACAGCTGAAAATTGATAACGATGTCATAAACCATCTGCTATTTCACAAATCTTTAATCGATGAAAATGAAGATGCAACTAGGATTAACCATTATGTAAATATGCTTCAAAAGGCTGATGAAGGTGAACATGTTTCTATTGAAAATCCATTTGATAGGTCTATTGCTATAGTATTTGAGCTTGTAATGCAGCAGCAACTTAATCCATGGGATATTGATCTTATTTCTTTTTCAACAATGTATTTAAAAAGGGCCAAGCAAGAAAAAATTGACCTCATTATCGCCGGAAGAATTATTTACATGGCCTGGAAGATATTAAAGCTTCAAAGTGATAATTTAATTGGTTCGTTAGAAACAGAAGAAGAACGCTATGAACCATTTGGTTGGGGAGATGTACCAACCGAAATGTGGCTTACACAGGATACAGAGTATTCATACACAAACCTAGTTATGAATATGCCAAAACCTCCAATAGAGGAACCCGTGCGAAGAAATGCAAAAAGAAAAGTAACTCTGATAGAGCTAATTGGTGCCTTTGATCTTGCAAGAAAAGAATCAGAAGAATATCAGTTTCTTGAAGGACAAAGGGCAGAAGAGCGTGCAAGACTCGTAGAAAACGCTAGAAGAAGAATGAAAGGGACATCACATGAAGACCATCTGGAGAAAGATGTCGAGGCTGTCTGGCAGAAGATCAAGAGTTTTCCTCAAAAAACTATGACCTTGGTGGACCTTTGTGAAAGGAAAGGAAAGGATGAGGTGATAAGAATTCTTTTGTCAATCTTATTTTTATCAAATGATAACAAGATTGTTGTTCGTCAGAAGAAATTTCCTTATGGAAAAATATATATCAAAACTGTTGGATGTAGTTAATAGTAGGGAAGTAATATGAGTGTTAAGGAGAAACGTTTGGTAGAATCTGTTCTTTTTTCTGCAAATGACCCAGTAAGTGTAAGCGAAATAAGAGAGGCAACAGGACTTTCTCCTAAAAAAGTTACAAAAACGTTGGAAGAATTAATCGAAGAGTACAGTGTAACAAGGAAAGACGATACTTCGATGGAAATTATAAAAGCCGGAGATAAATTTGCAATGCAGATCAAAAAAAGATATGTCAATCAGTCGATCATGGTTGCAAATCCAGAAATTGAAAGCCACCTTTTAAAGACATTGTCTCTTATTGCAGTTCATCAACCATTAAAGCAGTCTAATCTAAGAAGGATGATTGGAACGAAGACATATGATCATGTTGATGAACTTGTGTCGTTGAAATTAATAAACTCCAAAAAGCACGGGTCAACTGAAATGCTTACAACGACAAAACGCTTTCCAGAGTATTTTGGAATCGACTCCACAAAACCAAAAGAAATCAGAGATTTCTTAATCAAAAAAGTTGCTGGAGATATTAAAAACATTCAAGAAGAAAGTGATTAAAGCTTCTTTTATTAAATTTCTTGGATAATGTTTGTAAAGATGTTGGGCAACAGTTGTACAACAATGCCTTTTAAACAAAACATACAAAGTATATAATAGAGTTGTTGGAACGGGAAGAAAAATTTTTTAATTTTTCATCCTTTCACCTCCTCTCCTTATCACCTTCCTAACCCCCGTCCCAACAATTTCCTTCTCTCCATAATTATATTCTTTAGGTAATGCTGTGCTTTTACAATAGATTAAAAAGACAATACTTGTTAACGGGGTTGGATGCGTATAAAAAAAGACGAATGTTATGAACAAGTCAAAGATCTCTTGACTAAACAAGAATTCGAAGAAAGAATTAGACAAAGAGTGGAAGAATTTGGCAATCTTTTGGATGAAGAAGCCCTTTCGTTATTAATCGTTGACGAATGTGGTAGAAATAATGAAAATGTTTGCGAGATCGCTCGATTGCAAGCTAATTCTGAGTGTTCTGTGTATGGAAAAATAACAAATATTTTCGCCTCTAGAACTTTTAATCGAAAAAATGGCTCATCTGGAAACGTAGTTAATTTGCAGGTAACTGATGATTCAGGAACATGTGGCCTTGCTTTATGGGATAAAGATGTAGAACTTGTAAAAAATGGTAAAATCAAAATTGGAACTAACTTAAAGATTGTAAATGGGTACATAAAAGACGGTTTTAATGGCATAGAAATAAACGTGGGGAGATACGGTTTTATACATATTGATCCAGAAAATATGCCAAAAATTACAAATAAAAATAACAAAATGAAAGGCATGCAAGGATTTCTACAGGAGGTTGAACCGACTAGGGCTTTTTTTAAGGACGATGGAGAATTTGGTTTTGTGACAAATATAAAGATAAGAGATAAAACTCAGATTTTTGCTTTGTCTTTGTGGGGTGAAAAGGCAAAGGAAATTCAGGGTTTTAAAAAAGATGATTTATTGCAGATAGAAGGCATTGACATAAGAGAAAAAAATGGCAAAAAAGAATTTCATGCAAATGGCAAAGCAACAATTAAAAAACTTTAATATTTTTTAATACTTTTAATCACCTCTCCCGCACTTTTATAAATGTTTACTGGTTACCTGATGACAAGGGTTTTTATGGGAAAAGATAAAGTAAACAATGATCAAATTGACGGGCTTTCTGGTGTTGGCCCAGCAACCGCAGAAAAACTAAAAGATGCCGGGTATCCCGATGCAATGAGCATTGCTGTTGCATCACCGAGTGAACTGGCAGAAGCCGCTGAAATTGGAGAGTCTACAGCTGCAAAAATAATTCAAAGTGCAAGGAAGCTAGCTGATGTTGGTAGGTTTGAAACAGGATCTGATCTTTTAAAAAAAAGAGAAAAAGTCAGGCGTTTGACGACGGGCTCTAAAACTTTTGATGAACTTCTTGGGGGTGGTTTTGAAACTCAATCAATTGTTGAACTATTTGGTGAATTTGGGTCAGCAAAGACACAAATCGCTCATCAACTATGTGTAACAGCTCAACTTCCAGAAGATAAAGGCGGGCTCAATAGCGAGGCTTTTTTTATTGATACAGAAAATACATTTAGGCCTGAGAGAATAATTCAAATGGCAGAAGCATATGAACTAGACCCTGAGGATGTGTTGAGTAAGATTCATGTTGCAAGAGCATACAACTCGAATCATCAAATGCTCCTTGTTGATAAAGTGATGGGGCTTTCCAAACAAATTCCTGCAAAACTACTTGTAGTGGATTCATTAACGGCACATTTTAGGGCGGAGTTTGTTGGAAGGGGGGCACTTGCAGGCAGACAACAAAAATTAAACAAACATATGCACAATCTTTTAAGATGGAGTGATCTAAACAATGGCGTGGTTTGCGTTACAAATCAGGTGGCAGCAAAACCAGATGCGTTCTTTGGAGATCCAACAAGACCTATTGGGGGGCATATTGTTGGGCATACTGCAACATTTAGAATTTATCTGAGAAAAAGTAAAGGTCCAAAAAGAATTGCAAGGCTTATTGATTCACCACATCTGCCAGAGGGCGAAGCAGTCTTTACAATCAATGAAATTGGAATTAGAGACTAAAATAAGGAGAAAATAAGGAAAAACTATAAATGCAAAGATAGACATTCCGACTCTTGGAGGTAAAACATATGGTATTTGTACATGAAGGTTGGACTTTATATACGCGAGATGTAGAACTTAAAGGTGGAAGAACACAGACGATCTATTTCTTTAGTAAGAGGACACCAAAGAGTGGTAAACCTTGTGATAAGCCTGATAATATGATAGTTGGTGTTAACAAAAGAACAGGTCTTCCATATTTAAAAAAGAAATAAATTTAGAAATTTCATGCTAGCAGTAATCTGCTAGCATCATTTATCATTTTGAATTTGTTGTATGGCCTTTAAATATTTTATTTTGATTTATCTTTTGAAATGAAAACAAAAATCGGGTTTGTTGTAAATCCTGTAGCAGGCATGGGTGGAAAGGTAGGACTAAAAGGTACTGATGGAGTAATTGATAGAGCAATTGAGCTTGGGGCAAAACCAGTTGCACCAAAAAAAGCAGAAGAAATGCTTAAGGAATTTTTTGAAAAATACAAAGGGCATGAAAAAGTTGAATGGTTGACTTGTTCTGGAGAAATGGGCCAAAATGTACTCAATGCTTCGGGTATAAAAAATTTAAAAATTGTATACGGCGCTTCAGAAAGTAAAACTAGTTCGTTTGATACAAAAAATGCTTGTAAGTGTTTTTTAGAGAAAGATGCGGATATAATACTTTTCTGTGGTGGAGATGGAACTGCAAGAGATGTATTCTCTGTTGTTTCAACTAAAATACCGATTTTGGGTGTTCCCTCCGGAGTAAAGATGCATTCAGGAATATTTGCAGTAAATACGAGTGCTGCTGCAAAAATGTTGCATGAATTTATTAGTGAAACGCTAACAATAGGCGACTCCGAAATAATGGATCTTGATGAAGAACGATATAGAAAAGGCGAGTGGAATATCAAATTATTTGGTATTGCAAAAGGGATTGTCGAGCCTACATATATTCAGGTTGGAAAGTCAATTTACGAATCAATATCTGATGATGCTATAAAAGACGAATTAACAGAGCATATTGTTGATGAAGTTGAAGAAAATTCTGGGTATCTTTATCTTTTTGGGTCGGGCGGAACTATTAATTACATTGCAAATAAAATGAAAATCAAGAATACATTGCTTGGAATAGATGCAGTTTACAATAAAAAGGCAATTCAGACCGATCTTAACGAAGAGCAGATATTAAAATTACTAGAAAAATACCATGAGTGTAAAGTTATTCTCAGTCCAATTGGGGCGCAAGGTTTCATACTTGGTAGGGGAAATCTCCAATTGAGTCCAAGAGTCATAAGAAAAGTTGGATTGGATAACATAGTAATTATTTCAACGCCATCAAAACTAGTATCAACTCCAATACTTAGGGTCGATACCAGTGATAGAAATCTTGACAAAGAATTTGCCGAAAGAGAATTTGTGATGGTTGTTATAGGGTATAGATTAAGTAGAGTTGTAAAGATACAAACCAGCAACTTTTAATATATTTATATGTTACCCTAGAAACTGCCAGAATCCATTCATGAAATATCTGGGAGGTAAGATTATATGAAAGAGAAAACAGAGTTTTTAAAAAGAGAGTATGATGATTTGAAGAAAAAGGGCTATACCTGGATCATAAGAGATCTTTTGGGCCCGTCTCAGCCGCATGTAAACGTGGAAGGGAAAAAATGTATAATGTTGGCGTCAAATAATTATCTAAATTTAGCTAATCATCCTAAGTTGAAAGAAGCTGCGATACAAGCAGTTGAGAAGTATGGTGCAGGAGCAGGGTCAGATTGGTCGATAGCAGGCAATATGGATATACATCAAGAGCTCCATAGAAAGATTACTGAGTTTAAGAACACAGAGGATGCTGTAACATTTCAAACTGGTTTTGCAGTAAATGCTGGCGTGATACCTCAACTAGTAGGTAAAGAAGATATATTAATTTCTGATGAACTTAATCATGGAAGTATAATCGATGGTGTACGCTTGTCTAAGGCAAGCAGAGCAGTATATCCTCATTCAGACATGGGTGGGCTTGAGAAAGCGCTTAAAGAAGCAGATAAGGGCGATTACAGAAGAGCTATAGTTATTACGGATGGTGTTTTTAGTATGGATGGCGACATCGCAAAAATGGATGAGGTTTATAAATTGGCTAATGAGTATGGTGCGATGACCTATGTAGACGATGCACATGGAGAAGGTGTGTTGGGCGGTGGATACGGGATTGGCAAGGAATTCAATCTGGAGAAAGAAATCGATTTTCAGATGGGAACATTCTCAAAAGCTTTTGGAAGTTTTGGAGGTCTGTTGGCAGGCAGTGCAAGTCTAGTTAAGTATGCATACAACACCTCTCGGACATGGTTGTTAAGTGCTGCTTTTCCACCTCATGTAGCAGCTGCCAATATTGCAGCTCTTGACGTTGTTAAGAATGAGCCGGAAAGAGTTAAAAAACTGTGGGACAACACAAAGTACTTCAAGAAAGAGATAGAAAGCTTGGGTTTTGATACAGGTAACAGTCAAACACCTATTATACCTGCCATGATTGGAGACAGCAATAATGCTCAGAAGTTGGCTAGTCGGCTTTATGATGAAGGTATTTTCGCTCTTGCCATTGTTTTCCCTATGGTTGGACGGGATAAAGCAAGGATACGAAATCAGATGAATGCAGGTATGAGCAGAGATGATCTGGATCTGATTCTTCGTGTTTATGAAAAACTAGGTAAAGAACTCAAAATTATTTAAGGAAACTTTTTTGTTTCCTTTTTTATTTTTTGGTGATTTCTTATGGTAGGTACGTTACTAAATCATGTTGCTCTGCAATGTGATAATGGAAAAAAAGCAGAAATTTTTTTTACAAAGGTATTGGAAATCCCACTAGAACGAAGTTTTGATATTCCTGCAAAGCTATCAAATGCAATATTTGGAATAAATGAAGATGTAGATGTACAGGTTTATGATAACAGAAAAACACGATTTGAAATATTTGTTACTAAAAAAACAAAGGAAAAGAGCTTTGTTCATACTTGCATAGAAGTTGATGACAAAAATAAATTTATATCTCGTTGTAAGGATAATGGCATAGAACCAATAGTCGTAAAAAAACGCGAAAAAACTTTACTTTTTGTAAAAGACTATTCAGGGAATTTGTTTGAAATAAAATAAATTTATGTAAATTTTAGCGGTTCTTGTTCCATTTGCCTTTCTTTTTTTGACTTAACACTCTATCTATTATTGTTTGTTCGTCAGCCTCGACAATGTCTTCTTCTTTCTGTTCTTTTCGTTTTTCTAACGCCAGATCGATTGCATTTGCATCTGCACTGCGAAATATCCCTGTTGCTCTATCCTTTTTTTCCCCATCGTTATTTTTATCGTTCGGTCCTTCTTTTGTTACTTCAAAAACTGCTTCCTTCCTTGTTTGTTCGGTGTTTTCTTGTGTGTCTGTCTCTTGTTTAATTTCAGGTGCAACAATTTTATCTTGGTTTACTGAACTCTTGTCGTTAATAAACACGCCTTCCACACTTGGCGTTAAATCTTCTTTAGGTTTGAGTGGTTTTTTAACTTCTAATTCACTTTTTATATTTTTTTCAGGAAGATTGGTTTTTGTTGCGGGTAATAGGTCAAACGCTTCATTTATAAAATCCTTCTCTTCAATAGTTGGAATCCAGTAATATCCTTCTGAATCCTTTGAAAAGTTTGGCGCATTTTCATCAAAAACAGTTATCAAACTTAAATTACCAGAGATTTTGTCCCTGCCAAGTTCAACTTTAATATGAATTTTATCATTACTCACTGTCATTTTTTCCTCACCATGACACTTTAAAAATCGAATGTACTAGTAGAACTTATAGTTTTCTTAAAATTTGTGCTAGTTGTACTTGAGGAAATGTTCCAATAAAAGCCAAATTGAAAAATCTTTTTAAAAAATTTTTCACAAGGAATCCCTCTCCTGAAACTTCGATAGTTTCTTCGTTAGATGAGGCCAATTCTTTAAATTCGCTTTTGTCTGCCCTATTATTTTCCTTTATGTTTTCTATG
>JAYEJG010000085.1:0-2752 GCA_034660435.1 Thermoplasmatota archaeon | reverse complement strand
TTTTTCGCTGTTCAAATTCGATGTCCATTTGTTGCCCTTCACAAATCTCACGAATGCAGCTTATAAGATCCTTATCAATCCTTTTAAAGATAGAAAGATCGTATGACGCACCGTGCAGAGACTCAAAAGCTTTAGTAAATAACAAGTCTCCAGCCATTATTGCCGTAGGTTCCCCATATCGTACATGAACTGTTGGCATGTTCCTTCGAAGATTGGATTTATCCATAATATCATCATGGACAAGAGTAAAATTATGGATAAGTTCGATTGCAACTGCGAGAGGCATTACCTTCTCAATATCCCCATTAAATGCCTCGCAAGAAATCATAGCTATAACAGGGCGGAGTCTTTTGCCACCAGCAAGTGGCAAATGCCTAGCGGCATCATAAAGAGTTTTTGGGTTGCCATTTCTTAAAAAATTCTCAAGTTCTTCATTAAAAACGTCTGCTCTTGTTTCAATTTCTTTTTTTAAATCCATAGTTCTGCACCAACATCCGACATCTTTGAAATTTTATCAGTTCCTGTTAAAAACATTGTCGCTCTAAGCTCCTTTATGATTGCATCAATTTCATAAATTACTTCATTTTTTCCCACTGTAGCAGGTCTTAAAACTTTGCGTGCAACTCCTGCACAGCTTGCACCGAGAGCAAGTGCTTTCGCAACATCAAGGCCGTTCCTGATGCCACCTGTAGCAATAATTGGTACTTTCCATTCTGTGGCTTCACCGGATTCAACAATTGAAACTGGTGTTGGAATACCCCAATTCCAAAATGTTTTTCCACCCCTTTCGTGCAATTTATCGCCCATCAATTTAGCTCTAAAATGTTCAATTGCAGCAAATGAAGTGCCGCCTGCACCACCAACATCAATTCCTGCCACTTTTGTTTTTGAAAGTCTTTGTGCAACATCATGAGAAATTCCTGCACCGGATTCTTTTACAATAACCGGAACGTCTAAATCCTCAGCGAGACTTTTAATTGCGTCAAGACAACCTTTTGCATTTGCTTCGCCTTCAAGTTGTATAAGTTCTTGCAAAAAATTTAGGCAAACAACAAATGCTTGAGCGTCTATCATATCTATCATTTTGTTTGCATAGTCTATTGATTTTTTGCATCCCCAAGCAACTAGTTGAGACGCACCGATATTTGCAAAACGGAGAGGGATATCATATTCTTTCACAATTGAATAGGTGTCTGTAAGTTCCGGTTTTTCAAGAGCGGCCCTCTGAGAACCAACACCCATCCCTATCTGATACTTTTCTGCTGCAATGGCCAAATTTTCATTGATTTTTTTTGCTTTTTTATACCCACCAGTCATTGCTGCAATGATCAAAGGCGCACCAAGTTTTTTTTCAAAAAGTTTTGTCGAAAGGTCTAGCTCATCCTTGTTTATCTCTGGAAGTGCATTATGTGTCAACTGCACATCGTCCCAGTAACTTGCATGTGAAGAAACATCTTCATCAAGTGATATCCTAATATGTTCATTTTTTCTACTTTCAGTCTGGTTCATTTTTTATCTCCATAAACAATGGTGTGTTTTGGCTTTTCTCCCACAAGAACCTGATATAATCTATCTGGTTTATTACCATTTAGTAAAACTACATCAGTACCATTTTTTGCAATGTTCTTTATCATCTCTATTTTACCTTTCATGCCACCTGTTACATCTGCATGTGCATCAAGGCTTGTTGTAAGATTTTCAAGATTGGCGATTGATACTTCTTCAATAAGTTCTGCATTTTTATCCTTTTTTGGGTTTGACGTGTAAAGACCGTCTTCGTCCGTTACAAAAATTGCTTTTTCAGGGAAAAAATGTTGTGAAAGTGTTTGCATGAGAAGATCTCCAGAACAAATCGAAAAACCAAGAGTTTTGTCAAGAACAACGTCACCAAAGGCAATTGGAGCAAATTTATTTTTTATGTAATCCTGAAAGATTTCGTAATCAATTTTTAAAAGACCATGATTATCAAGTTTTAAAATAGCATGAGGTGAAATTGAAACTGCAGGGATGCTGTATTCATGAAGTGATTTTAAAACAAGCGAGTTTAAATTCTGAACCATGCTCTGTGTAAGAGAGAAACCTTTGATTTGATCAAAATTTTTGTAGCCATCGTTTAAATTGTATTTCTTTGCAAGAATATGTCCAAAAGATCCTGCACCATGAACTAAAATAATTTCTTTATTTGCCTTTTTTATTTGCTTGGCCAGATTGTCCATTATCTCTTTTTTGAAACAGAATTCTTTTGCTTTGTCAGTGATGACACTCCCACCAAGCTTTATAATATACATAAACTAGCAATAAACTATAGTCTAAAAAGCATTTTCATAAAGAAAAATGAAGAGACAATTAGTCTCTTTTTACTTTTTTCGCCCTACAATAAACAGAGCGATAAGAAGAACAAATATTGCAATTAGTGCGATTATTACAATAGAATATTCACTAAGAATTGTTTTTGGCTCTTTCTCATTTGGATAATCAGTTGCACCAAATGGCATATGACCATTAATTGTCAGTTCTTCGTCGTATCTGATTGGTTGTACGTCTTCCTTCTCCCAGTAGTTGTTATCACTATATTCTGTACTCGGTACAAATACTCGAAGTTCAGGATCTCCGAAATATATCACACTTTCTGCTGTGTCCCACCACCATATTCTTTTTTCGCCTTCTTCGAATATGTATTTAGGTCCAATTTCTGTTCTTCCTTTTGCATATGATTCTCCAACTGTTTCACCAAGAGCATAGTCTTTAGGTG
>JAYEJG010000084.1:0-2768 GCA_034660435.1 Thermoplasmatota archaeon | reverse complement strand
AGCTGGGAGTTTTTTTAGGTTTTTTGAGTCAATGTTTTGTTTTGCGGTATGTGGTGGATGGTTTTTTCTTCTGTTGACGGATGCAGGAGTTGTGAATGATGACCTGACAGTTTTTGCATGCAAAGGATGGCAGATAGATGACAGGTTCTGCGTGTAATAGTTGTCTTGTCAATATCGATATACGAGAAGAGCATGGTTAAAACAATGCTTATGAATGATAAAGGGGATTCATGTTTTGGAATACCTTATAGGACTTGGTAAAATGAACTCGTTTTCAAAGGAGTCAGATAATGTTGAATTCAAACATTCTTTAGCTGAATCAAAGGACATTGTCAAAACCGTTGCTGCGTTTTCCAATACTCATGGAGGAAAAATCTATGTAGGCATAAAGGACGATGGGACAGTATATGGTGTGGAACTTGGAAGGAATTCAGTTGAAAAACTAGCAAATTCGATTAAACAGAACACGGACCCTTGTATTTATCCACTTATTAACGTGACAAAGGAGTCTGGGAAAACAATTATGGTGATCACAGTTTCTGAAAACGCAAGTAAACCTGTTTTTGCATTTGGACGAGCCTATAAACGTGTGGGTAAAACCAATCAACGTCTTGGGCAAAATGAAATCAGAAGATTATCGTTACAATCAACAAATATGTCTTGGGATAGTCAAATCTGTAAAGAAGCTGCGTTAAAGGATTTGGATTGGGATTATATTGCAGATTCGTTTATTCCTCGTTATGAAAAAATTTCTGAAAAGGAAATTACAGGTAGATCTAAAGATCTTTTACAGGCCTTAAGTCTTATAAAAGACGATAAACCAACCAATGCAGGAATACTTTTGTTGGGAAAAAACCCGTTACACTTTTTTTCTCATTCATATATTGCATTAGCTAGATATAAAGGAGTAGCTGTTGGTGGTGAGAAACTTGATTATAAAGAGTTTAAATCAAATTTGTTTCAGCAGATTGATAAATGCAATGAATATATTATCGAACACACGGCGTTGATGTCTCGATTACAGCCTGGAGAGGTACAACGCAAAGACATCTCAGAATATGGACGTTTTTCAGTGAGAGAACTAATAACCAATGCAGTCTGCCACAGGGATTATGAGGATCAACATGGTAAAATAATCATTAAAATGTTTGATGATAGAATTGAATTTTACAATATCGGTGGTCTTCCGGATGGTATTTCTAAAGATAATATTACCTCTCAACAATTTTCAAGAAATCCAGTGATTGCAAACGTTCTTGCAAAATTAAAATACATTGAAGAACTTGGTGAAGGATGGGATAAAATAATTGATGAATACAAAAGTCATCCTCTTAATCCAGAAATGCCAGTAATTGAAGCAACAGCAAAAAGTATGCTTGTGACTTTGTTTTCTACAAAAGAACAATTTGAAAAGAACAGATTAGTTCATTTGAACCATCGACAGAGAAAAGCATTATCTTATGTTAACCAGCATGGGTTGATAACAAATCGAGATTACAGAACGTTATTTCCAGATATTACGAGTAGAACCGCGTTGAATGATTTAAGAGAGTTAGTTGATGAAGGAATATTACAAAAAAAAGGATCTACAAAAGGCGCATATTATATAATTCCGAAATAATTCCGAAATAATTCCGAAATAAAATGAGTGAAAAATAAGTGAAGAGTTTAGAGGAGAGCAAGAGTATTTACTTAAAAAGTAAATAAACGGCTCATAAACGGCTCATAAACGGCTCAAAAGGGTAAAATGGGCTTTTTTATCTTTTATCTTGACAGCATTATATCTTGATTGTATTACAAATGAAAATCAGATTATGATTCGTGTAATTTTCGTGTAAGTATTACATGATTACTTCATAAATATCATTAAATTATGATGCATATTCAGATTATATTTTTTTTGATGATAGAATTGAATTTTACAATATCGGCGGTCTTCCGGATGGTATTTCTAAAGATAATATTACCTCTCAACAATTTTCAAGAAATCCAGTGATTGCAAACGTGCTTGCAAAATTAAAATACATTGAAGAACTTGGTGAAGGCTGGGATAAAATCATTGATGAATACAAAAGTCATCCTCTTAATCCAGAAATGCCAGTAATTGAAGCAACAGCAAAAAATATGCTGGTTACATTGTTTTCTACAAAAGAACAATTTGAACAACAGAATAAGCAGATAGTAACTGATAGGCAGAGGCAGATTATTGAATTTCTTAAAAATAATGACCGTATTACAACATCCATCTGTGCAAAATTACTTGATACATCAACTGATACTGCATTAAGAGAATTGTCCACGTTATGTTCTCGTGGTATCATTAGTAGAAAAGGTGTAGGCCGCGGGACATATTACACTTTATCATAATGCAGTGCAAATGCGGCGCAAAATAGAGTGATTATGAGATTGCAACTTTTGTTTATATTAGTATTTGATTGACTAAAATTCTTTCTATTTGCAATCTTTAGGTTATGTGATTGTAGAGGGCGTCTGATCAGGTAATTCATTCTGACACCCTTTGCAGTAATTTAGCTGATGGCTTTTGCAAAAAATGGATGGAAAACTGACACCTTTCGCACGTAATTCACCTGACACCCTTTGCAATTTTTAATGGGGAAACTGACATCGTTTGCAGGGTTTGCTTGCAAGGTGGGGATTTTTTTAGCTTGGTTGAGTCATTGGTTTGTTTTGTGGTATGTGGTGGATGGTTTTTCTTCTGTTGAGAATGTTGGAATAAATATAGTCTGTGGTGGTTTATCTGACATCTT
>JAYEJG010000083.1:0-2786 GCA_034660435.1 Thermoplasmatota archaeon | reverse complement strand
GGAAGGTGTGTAACTTGTAGAGAACAAAGCGTAAAATATACCTGTCCAGAATGCGGATTTATTGGACCGTAAAGGAGGAACAGTTATGGGCGAAGTAATTGGATTGATACGAGTTATGCCTAGTGAAGTAATAGAAGATGAAAAACTTGAAAGAATGATAGAAGACATCAAGGCAGTAATTAAACCACCAGCAAAAGTTGGAAGAATAGAAATAAAAAATATTGCTTTCGGGCTTAAAGGTCTAAATGTTACTGTTGTAGTACCGGATGATGCAGGCGGAATTGACCCGATAGCTGAAGCAATCACACATGTTGAAAATGTTGACTCAGCTGAAGTCACCGATGTAGGGCGTATTTAAGCAGCCCTTCCAGGTCTTTTTAAATGATCAGAAAACTTTTGTAATACCTGATTACCTGTTACTGTTGGATAATATACAGGATATGCAGAGTTACTTGTGTCTCCTTCTATTAGTTCTGCCAGATACATCTTTTCGATATGCCATTTAACTGTATGATGATTAAGATCCAATGCATGTGCAATCTCAAGAAGATGTTTTCCCGGATTATCTTGCAGATATGCCATTATCTTTCTAGCATTTTTATTTCTTAAGACGGATTCTGCAATGGCTTCTTTTCTTGCTTCTACCCCGCCATCTACAAGATAAAAAACCTTTTTTCCACCTATTGCTCTACTTCTTACAAGATTTGTTTGCTCAAGTTTACGAAGATGCCAAGCAGCATTACTGGGTTTTAATTCAAGTTCTCTTGCAATCTCCCTCAAGTGCGACCCAGGATAGTCATCAATATATTTGTAAAGATTCTTTCTAACTTCTGTATTTAACACGTTTTCTGATGTTACGTATTTTATACCACCTACAAATGCAAATGTTAGAATCGTTGCTATGGCTGCAACAACAATGGCAATTGAAATGCCAACTGTGGGCATATCAAATCTAATACTTTCTGCGACTATTGTAGGTGTTATTAATATCATCAAAAACAAGATAGACGTGAATAAACCTAATATCAACTTCTTACGAGAGTGCATATCTTATCCCATCCTCATCCAATAGTATAACAAAACAGATAATTACATAAAAAGTTTACTTATGAACAAAATACCCACTAATTCCATCACCGGATTGCTCTATCTTTACAAATCCAAAACGCTCAAATTGAACGATTTCATCTGTTTTTAACTGAGATACTGCCGCTTCAGCATAACCTTCAACAATTTCAAGGCTTTTTGGATTGAACTTATCTTTTTCAAAAAGAAGATGTGACACTTGAATGCTCATCTTTACAAAACTATCTGTCGTCCATTGGATCTTTAATGAGTTTTGTATCAATTCTTTTCCTGCATATTCTCCGACAATCTCTCTATTTTTAGATTTAACTTTTACATTATAAAGGTCTTTTAACCTAAAAATATCGCCAGCATCTAATTTGTTAGAATCAAATTTTGGGATGTAAAAAGTATTTCCAGTTTTTACAAGTCTGCTTCCAAGACTTTTATCATTTGGATGAAGATCTATTGATTTTTCCATGCCAACTGCATCTTCAACGGTTACTTTCACAGGATCTTTTACAAAGAAGTATCTTTTTGCAAAGGGGTCAATAATCTTTCTATTAATTGACTCGACAATACTAAAATCAACAATTGACTCTACTTTTGAAATCCCCTGAGAAAACACAAATTGTTTGATTGCTTCAGGTCCAATACCCCTCTTTTTAAGCCCCCTTAAAGTAGGCAATCTGATATCGTCGAATCCAGATACGAGGCCTTTGTCGATTAGTGGTTTTATTTCTCTTTTGGAAACAGGCATCCCTTTAATCGAGAGCCTTGCAAATTCCATTAGCGTTGGTTTTCTTAATCCTAAAAGGTCAAGAAGCTTGAAGTAGCATTCGTCTCTAAGCTCGTATTCTTTTGTTCTGAATGGATGCGTCACCCCGGAAATGCTATCTTCAACAGCCCCTGCAAAATCATATGTCGGCCAAACACGATATTTTGTTCCCTGCAAAGGATGTTCTTTTTCAATAACCCTAAATAATGTTGGATCTCTCATTGCAGTGTTTTTGCATTTCATATCACCTTTGAGCCGCAATACTACACCTTCAACTGAAGAAGAAAGCATTTCTTTCCAAGTGTCCATTGATTCTCCAGAACTGTGACATCTACAATTGCATTCTTTACCACAACATCTGCATTCTTTTATAAAATCTGCATCACAGGTACATATGTAGGCATCTCCCTGTTCTATTAACTGTTCTGCAAGCTTGTAATGCTTTTCAATATTACTCGACGTGCAATATTCTTCATCCCATTCAATGCCAAGCCAAGTCAGATCTTCCTTTTGAACGTCATAAAACTCTAGTTTTGCATTTTCAGGGTTCGTGTCATCAAAACGAAGTATGAACTTTCCATCATACATTTTTGCATACTCACTATCAACAATCGATGCCTTTGCATGACCAATATGAAGGTACCCATTTGGCTCAGGTGGAAAACGAGTTACAACTTTGCCCTCTTCAGCATTTGGAAGAGTAGGAAGCGAAAAATCTCTTTCTTTTTTTTCTTTTTGTAAAAGTTCTGGCGCAATTTTTTTGAGTTCCTCTATTTGTCGTTCAAGTGAAATGCTATTAACTTCTTTAATTACACTATTTACAATAGGGATAATTTCTTTTGGAGAAAGCCCTTCTTTTTTGAGTTCACCAACTGTTTTTCCAATAACTGCCTTTGAATTTGCTTTACCACCAAATTGTACAGCATTTTGAAGCGCATATTTT
>JAYEJG010000082.1:0-2791 GCA_034660435.1 Thermoplasmatota archaeon | reverse complement strand
GCTCCCCTACAGAATGCATTCTTTGCAAGTAATAATGCAGTTTTTCCAGAACTTTTGTTTGTTATAACTCTGACGTCGTCAATTGCCTCGGCAGTTGCTCCGCCGATTACAAGGATTTTTTTCCCAGATAGATCATTATTGCCCATCGTTTTAAGGACGTGATCAACAATTTCATCAGTTTCGGCAAGTTTTGCCTTATTTTCTATAATTTTTGGCTCAATGAATTTTATTCCAACACGCTTACATTTTTCTATGTTTTCTTGGATGATTTTGTGATCATACATTGATATGTGCATTGCAGGTACAATTAGTATTGGAACGCCAGAGCCAATGGCAGTTGTCGCAAATGTTGTTACTGCTGTATCATCTATTCCATGTGCAATTTTTGAAATAGTATTTGCGGTACATGGAGAAATAAGGAGCAGGTCAACAGGATCTTTTACTCGCCCACAATAAAAAACATGCTCGGTTTTTCCAGTAAGTTGAATAATTGGTTTTTCACCTGTTGCAAACCACAAAGCATCAGGATGAATTATTTTTGTAGCCGCATGTGTCATCACTGGAATTACTTCAGCGCCGTGCCTTATAAGTTCTCTTACGATTTTTATGCATTCAACTGCAGCAATACTACCCGTAATTCCAAGAACTATTTTCTTATTAGAAAGTCTGCTACTTTTAATACCGCGTAACTCGTCTGCAGGGTGCATTAACATCACAAAATAATGTAATTTATCTTACAACAAGTACTGATCTACTTGCATGTCTTACTACTTTATCTGCAACACTGCCGAGTAAAAATCTCCCTTCTTTGCCATAGCCTTTATAGCCAAGTACAATAATGTCCGCTTCACGTCTTTTTGCAAACATTAAAATTTCATCAGCAGGATCGCCCGATTCAACGGCAGCATCTACCTTACTTACTTTTCCTTCAAGCTCTTTTGATATCTTTGATAAAGAATCCATTGCTTTTTCCTTAAAACTACCAGATTTTACGATTGAACTTAAATCAATTGTAGGAAGTAACATTTTAGTAAAGGATGATTCGGCAAGTTCGGCTGGTACTACTGTAAGGATCGTTACTTCATCATCACTGCTGACACATTTTAATGCCATATCTACTGCCTTTTTTGAAGCATCGGAACCGTCGTACGCAACTACCATCTTTTTCATGATTATCAAAAAGCACAAATGCAAAACAGTTCTAAAAACGTTTCGTATTAAAATATGATTTTTTGGATTTCTATCTCTAACCTCATTTGCATAAGTAAGAAACAAAGTCCGAAAGCGGCATGCCATCTTTCCATCTCATCACAAAATTACCGCTTTTACTCTCATCTAGGATAGGGAGTCTTTTGTGTAAAATATTTGCCCGCCCGTCAAGACCGTTAACGTCAAGAGTAAAAAACCTCCAGGAATCGCCTCTTTGCCCTTTAAGTCGAGAGGCGTATATTGGTAACGTCCGTGTTTTTTCACATGCATCACGCATGTTTTCTGCTTGTTTTTGGAGTTTGCCACCTACACTGCTGAAATGAAGAGTATTTCCAATGCTGCTCTTGACCTCGATAAGAAAAGAAATATCTCCCCTAACTGCTACAAGATCCACACCAAGAGAACCTGCAGCCCTCACTACTGCAAAAGGCTTTTCTAGGATTTTTGAATAATTATCTTTTTCAAGTGCACTGCAAGTTTTTGTAATCTTAGATAAAATCTTTTTTTCACCTTCTAAGATTCCTTTAAGTTCCCGCTCATATTGACTTGCACTCATTATAGTTGCTATATACATCGAAAGGTTTTAATGTTTAGGATTAATTAGTTTATAATAGAAGTACAAAGGAGGCGGCAAATGACTAGAGGGCATTTTTTGGTAAAAGAGGCGATGAATACTCGCCCCATAACTGTAAAAGTGAATGCCTCTGTGATTGAAGCGGCTAGACTAATGAGGGATGAGGGGATAGGAAGCTGCATTGTTGTTGATAAAAAACCCATTGGTATAATCACAGAAAGCGACATAATAAAGAAGTTAGTAGCCGAGGATTTGAAAGCAGGTGAAACTTCGATTGCAGAAATAATGACAAGTCCGTTTATTGTAATTGGCCCTTATGTAGATATCGAAGAAGCAATGAAAACAATGAGCAAATGTAATGTAAGACGACTCCCTGTAATAGAAAATGGGGAGCTAATAGGAATAATAACCCAAAAAGACATACTGAGAATATCTCCGGTATTACTTGAAATATCACGGGAATGGTGTGACATTGAAGGTGTAGATAAGAGCCATTTTAAAAAACAAACATTTTCAGGTAAATGTGAAGATTGTGGCACTCTATCAACCAATTTGAGGGCTGTTGATGGACGGCTTCTTTGTGATGACTGTATTGATGCTTTGAAATATGAATAGGGGGGATGCAAAAAATGAAAGTAAAAGACGTTATGACAAAGGACGTAATTTCTGTAGACAAGAACGTAAATTTAAGATATGTATTGAAACTGATGAAGAAAAATGAAATTACAAAAATACCCGTTGTTGAAGATAAAAAATTAGTTGGCGTCATAACAGACAATATTATCGCCATGAAATTAGGTTCAATAAAAACAAAAGGGATCCCGGCATCAAGGCTTCATGCATCTTTTGTAACTGAAAAGGAAATTGATACAATTTCTCCTGAAGAAGAGTTGAAAACTGTTTTAAAAAAGGTAGGTAAGCCCGGTCCAACGATCATAAATGTTGTCGACAACAACAATCTCATTGGAATATTGACAAAAGCAGATTTGCTTCCACTTGTAAACAGCA
>JAYEJG010000081.1:0-2800 GCA_034660435.1 Thermoplasmatota archaeon | reverse complement strand
CCCGTCACCTTAATATTTTCTTTAATTTTCTCTGTTAAAAAGGGAGAAAAAACAATTGGTCAAAGATATATTGATCCCTCCTTCAGAAAATTTAGGTTAATAAGAAAGGAGGAGGTAAAATATCAACTACTTGCAGGTCTTGGTAATGCAATGTATACAATTGGTTATTTTGCTTTGTTTGTAATTATCAAAGATCCTAGTGTTGTTCTTCCTTTAGCACAAATTGTTATACTTTATCTTGTGCTAATTGAGTCAGTTAATGAAAAAGATGTGCCAACTCTACCTGAGTTGCAATCTATTATAATTGTCACTTTTGGTGCTATACTTGGATCTATTAGTTTAACAGGCAATCTTACTCTTGAATCGATTTTAATTGTATTCTTTGTTATTAACCCCGGATGGGTATTACTTACTGTTTATCAGCGTAAACTAAAATGGTTGAAAATTGATGGTAACTATAATGACTCAATAAATATCCGTTTTTGGAATGTGTTAATATCATTTTTAATGACGGCGGTCATGATTTTCTTTTATGATATATTTGCAAATGAAAGTCATTTGACCGAAGGCCTTGTCGCTACTTTTAACCATATAGGATGGATTACTTTAATTTCAATTGGAGCATTTTTTGCATTTATATTTTATATTCGTGCCCTTGGTATCGGAAAGGCAAGCGTCGTCCAAGCAGTTCGTTCTTCAACAATAATTTTTACAATCCCCGTCTCAATTTTTATTGCATATCTCGGAATAATTCCACAGTTTCCACTTGATCCTACAATGCTTTTGATTAAATTAATTGGTATTGTAATGATGGTTCTTGGAATTGCATCATTTGCATTGACTCTAGTGAAAGCATATATGTTTATCAAAATAAAACCAGGTTATGACATCGAGGAAACTATGCAGAAACTATGGAAAATCCATGGTGTGACACGGGTTGCAGCAGTAGCAGGTCCATATGATTTTATGGTTAAAATTAGAACAAGGACGCTTGTAAGAGGATATGAAAGAATTATTAGGAAAATGGAAGAAATAGATGCTATAGAGGAATACAAATGGCAATCTGTCCTTAAAGAATGGGAAGAAATTTAATTCCGCAATTATTTATTTAAAAAACTATTATATAATGGCTTTTCATTCCACTTTTTACAATGTGCGGTATTGTTGGTATAATTGGAAAACAACCGGTCTCATGTCTTTTGTATCACAGCCTTTTATCTCTTCAACACAGAGGGCAGTCATCCGCTGGAAAACTAACCTATGATGGCAATATTCACGTGTATAAAGACGCAGGACTCGTTAGAGATGTTTTTAATAATGAATCAAAAATCAACACCCCTGGGGATGTGGGAATTGGTCACACAAGGTATTCAACAGCAGGAATGGATGACGTTACATCTTTAAGTAAAAACGCTCAGCCGGAGTATATTGTAAACCCCCTTCTTGCAGCAGTACATAATGGAAATATTTACAACGGTGCGGAAGTTGCCAAAAAAACGCAAAGAAAAAACAGAACAAATTGTGATATCCAATGGCTTCTTTTACCAATGGCTGATGAGTTGTATAAAAAGGAACTTTCTGTGGATGTTATAACCAAAGCTTGCAAAAAAGTGGTAAAAAATGCAAAAGGAAGTTTTTCAGCAATATTTGTTTCAGATTCTGGAGAAAACCCGTATCTTTTTGCAATTACCGACCCATATAAAATCAGGCCTCTTGTTTTGGGTAAGAAAGATGGAATGTATTGTTTAACGTCTGAAACAAGAGTTTTTAAGAAGATTGGTTTTGAATATGTAAAGGATATCCCTGGAGGCTCAATCATAATAATTGATCCTGCAGGAAATGTTTTTGAAAAACAAATCGTAAAAAAGCAAGGGCATCCTTGCATGTTTGAATTCGTTTATTTCGCAAAACCTGATTCCAGAATAAATGGTAGATCTATTCACAAAACAAGAGATGAGATTGGAAGAATTCTTGCACAGGAACATCCTGTTGATGCAGATATTGTGGTGCCAATCCCTGAATCTGGTAGAAGGTATGCTCTTGGGTATTCTCGTGAGTCGAAAATTCCGATTGATGAAGGAATAATGAAAGATAAAGATGAAAGATCTTTTATCCAGCAAACACAAGAAAGTAGGGAAGAGATAGTGGCGGAAGGTCTTTCATATATTAGATCGGTTGTTGGTGGGAAAAAAGTCGTTATTCTTGACGACTCGATAGTTCGTGGAACAAACATTAGAAAACTTGTTGCAGGTTTAAGAGACGCAGGGGCAAAAAAAGTTCATGTACGAATCGGTTGTCCGCCACTTATTGCACCGTGCTATCTTGGGATTGACATGAGAAGTAGAAAAGAACTCATTGCACGGTGTGAAGATGGGGGCATAAAACCAGTTAATGAAATTTGTAAAGAAATTGGTGCAGATTCCCTTGGATATTTAAGTGTCAAAGGACTTCAGAAAGCAATAGGGTTTGAAACTTGCAGGGGTTGCATTGATTTCCCAAATGGTTACCCAAAAGAAATGCAAAAAGATGTTCTTGAGATGTTTAAAAAGGACGAAGAAGGGGTAAGAGCTTACGATATTGTTTAAACCAAATTTATTATGATACAGATAACGTCTGGAACGATGGAAGAAAGAATACTGAAAGTTTTGCAGAAAATTTATCCAATAACTGTAAGTGATTTGGAAAAAGAATTGCACCTTTCTGAAAAAATGATTCTTAGGGTTTTAAAAAAACTTCAAACAAAAGGAATTGTAAAATTAGATCAACTCCCAGATAAGATATTCATAAGACTCCTGCGACA
>JAYEJG010000080.1:0-2801 GCA_034660435.1 Thermoplasmatota archaeon | reverse complement strand
CGGTCATAAAGATTACAAAATACTTTACAAATGCGACTTGCCAGATGAAACAAACTGTGTTGATATTGACAATATAATTCTTTTTCACAATTTATCATATGAACAAATAGAAATTGAAAACAATACGATGATCAATTGGAATGTAACAGGAGAGAGAAATAAAAATTATAAGCTTGGTCTTTCTGCAGAAATAGAAGCAGAAAGTTTTCTTGTGTCCGATTTAAATGGAAACAACGCTGCAACAATCCAAGAAATAAAAACAAATTACTCAGATATTTATGATAGATACACTAGAGAACAACAAATGAATGGCAAAAAATACATTGACCCTAATAATGTTGAAATAAAGGCAAAAGCACTTGAGGTGGCGAGTCGAACAGATGCGGCAAATCCCTTTTTAATTGCAAAAGAACTTTTTATTTGGCTCAAGGGAAATACAAACTACGCAATCCATTTAGTTGGGAATGACGTTCAGATGGCTCATGAAACTTATACATTAAGAACTGGAGATTGCGATGACCTTTCGTTTCTCTACATATCCATGTGTAGATCTGTTGGAATACCTGCTAGATTTGTAAGAGGGATTTCGATCAATGATGTAAACGGATCTGTGACGGGCATTCCTCATGAATGGGCTGAAGTTTTTGTGGGTAAAAATATAGGTAGAGATGGTTGGATTCCTGTAGAATGTGCAGGAGTTGCAGAGGATAAAGATAAAATAAAAACAGAGGTTAATCAAAATTTTGGAATAGAACGTGCACATCATTTGAGGCTCTTTGAAGATCAGGGATCTGATGAATCTCTTAACGTTTCAATGTCTGGTCCCCTAATCAAATATGGTTCTGAAACAGATGGCACGTTTGAGATGAGTTCTTTTGTAATAATTCATGATTATGAGATCCTAAAAGAAGACAAACTTTACATAGGCGCTTCAGGGAATAGAAAGTATATTTCGTAATCTAAATGCATATCCATTAGTTTTGCTCCTTGTCAAAGGTAAGATATATATTAGATGGGATGCCAAGATTGGAGAAATCCATGAAGGTAAAAAGCAAATAGAGAGATTTATTTTTTGTTACAAATATAACTGGCGACGCTCCTTAATTTAAAGATTTTTTAGCATAAGCATTTAAATATCAAAAGTGCATACTGGCATATTCTTATCTAGTAGGTGTAACATGGGCAAAGGAATAAATGCAGCGAGAAAACTCAAAAGAGACCACAGAAAACAGCAATGGAATGATAGATACTACAAAAAGAGAGTATTACACTTAAAGGAAAAAGCAGATCCTCTCGAAGGCACAGCGCAGGCTAGAGGAATAGTTATAGAGAAGGTTGGAATAGAAGCAAAACAGCCTAACTCTGCAATCCGCAAGTGCGTTAAAGTACAACTGATAAAAAATGGACGTCAGATCACCGCTTTTGCACCAGGAGATAACGCAATTGGATTTATTGACGAGCACGATGAAGTAATGGTAGAAGGAATTGGCGGCCGTATGGGACGATCATATGGCGACATTCCTGGTGTTCGTTTTAAGGTCATAAAAGTAAATAACGTATCACTAGAACAAATGATTAAAGGTAAAATTGAGAAGGCAATGAGACGATAAGCATGGCAGGAAAAAAAGATCAACAAAAAAGCAATAGTTTTTTCCCGGTACTTTCCAAGTATAACATGGATGACATTGAAATAAAAGACAAGGGGCTTGAAAGGTATATCAATCTGGATACCGAAGACATCTACTCGGGTGGAGTGAATGCAAACAAACTTTTTGCAAAGTCAAAGATACCCATAGTAGAACGTTTAATAAACAACATAATGAGAACAGAAAAGTACAATGGGAAAAAAATAAAAGCGTACAAAGTTGTACGTAACGCTTTTGAAATTATTGATAAAAAAACGAAGAAAAATCCAGTACACATATTTATTGAAGCACTTCAATATGCTGCGCCAAAAGAAGAGACAACAAGACTTAGATTTGGTGGAATATCAGTTCCGAAGGCAGTTGACGTTGCACCACAAAGACGCCTTGATATCGCAATAAGAAACATTTGCAAAGGTTGTGTTGCTGCAAGTCACAAAAACAAGAAAAGTATGGATGCATGCCTTGCCGAAGAGCTAATTAAAGCATCTAAAAATGATATGACTTCTTTTGCAGTAACAAAGAAAAATGATATGGAACGTGTTGCTAAATCAGCAAGATAAACATATTGGAGAAGTACAAAACCCAATGAATTTATAAGGAGTAGTTGACATGGGACGTAAAGAGGACAATATTGCAAAAGCAAAAGATTTAATGAATAAACTTAGCCGCATTAGAAACATTGGAATTGCGGCCCACATTGACCATGGTAAAACCACTTTTTCAGATAACTTACTTGCTGGTTGTGGAATGATGAGTGAAGAACTAGCAGGTAAACAACTTGTTCTTGACTATGAAGGACAAGAGCAAGATCGTGGTATTACAATTAACACAGCATCCGCATCAATGGTTCATACTTTTGAGGGTAAAGAGTATCTTATCAACTTGCTTGATACACCTGGTCACGTTGACTTTGGTGGTGATGTTACTCGTGCTATGCGCGCAGTTGATGGAGCTATAGTTTTGGTATGTGCTGTTGAAGGTGCTATGCCGCAGACAGAAACAGTTATTCGTCAGGCTATTCGTGAGAAGGTTAAATCTGTTTTATTTATCAATACTATTGTATTACGTTCTTTAATTAAATCAATGATTTCAATATCATCCTCGGTCAATTCTTCCGCTGCATTTAGAATCAATATTATTAAATCTGCACGATTG
>JAYEJG010000079.1:0-2807 GCA_034660435.1 Thermoplasmatota archaeon | reverse complement strand
AATAACGGAATCGCAGTTATGCATAACTATCCTATAGAGCTATGGGACACACAATATTTTAAAACCCGCCTAATATCAAAATCTTTTGATACAACTAAAGAAAAATGTGTGAGAGACAAAGAAGTTGTACGACTTGGCTCAATTTATGGTGTAAAAATAGTTGAAATTGGAAATGGTTTCATCTCCGTAAAACCTACTGGTTTAGTACATTCGATTAGTACAAGAAACCTTGGTGTTGAAACAAAAATAAATCTGGGTGAAAGTAAGACAGTTGGAAAATTTTATGTTGAACTACTTGAAATAGATGGTAAAAAAGCAAAAATTTCAGTAAAAAACATTTATAATGCCTGGGAAGATAAAATGTTGGAATATATCCAACCAAAATATGGAGAGATAAATGTAAAAGATATGATACATTGGTCACGCCTGGGAGAAGATGATCTGGATGATTTACGATCAATGTGTCAACACGGAAGAGAAAATGAAGCAGTGATGATATACAAAATTCCAGAAATAAACTATGAAACCCATAGTATTGGATGGTTTTCAGCAAATCATGCCTGCTCCTCAATTTATGTCCCAGTTCACATCTCTGTTAATGATATCTATGAACCATATGGAACTGGTGAAGCAGCACAACTATATCTTGATCTATTAAATGAATACGAACATGGACAACTTATCCCCTCATTTAGCAATGTTGAAAGTGTTTTTTTCAACGAAACCGATTTTGCAGAAGAAATCACATTAGATTTCATTAAAGAGGAAAAAAAGATATCAGATTTTTTCACAATAATTGATACAAGCATGCAAAAACAGGCCTTTTTATTTTCAGAAATATGCATGGAGGTAAGTAAAATTTCTAATGAAAAAACAAAACAAAAAATAATTGATATGCTAACTGATTTATGGGGTAAAAACTATAGTTTTTCTTTGGATAACATGAAAAAAACTGTTTTTAATTTAGAAAACATATCCGAGTCAGATATCATATGTGAAAAAATAAACGATATCGCACTTGATATCTGTAAGTCTAGAATTGATGTATTGAATGTTGTTGGTAAACAAAGCAAAAATGCTGAGGATAACTACCTTGAGGGCAGCAGATTCATAAGAAAAAGAAATTATGAGATGGGTTATGAATGTATACAACAATCATTCACGAAATGTAACATGATTTTTAGTGGACAAACATTTGAAATACAAGAAGATAAAGATTTAGAAAAATTTGGTAATTCAAATATTTTAAAATTTTTCGTTGTCGTTATCTCATTATTATTAGTTATTTTAGTAATCTTAGTTATCAAAAGGAAATAAAAGAAATAATTTTTTTAATCAATCAAAAACATTAAAAAAACAATCTCATTAGCTTAAATGGGGATTTTATCTGAGTGAAGAAAGTAGTAGTGTAATTGTGATTGGTTGTGGTGCAGGCGGGGGTACAGCAGCTCAATTTGCAAGGAAAACGGATAGAAAAGCAGATGTCGTTGTCTTTGAGAAAGGAAAATACCCCCAATATTCGAAATGTGGGTTACCATATGCAATATCTGGTAAAATCCCAAGTTTTTCCAGCCTAGTTGAATTTTCTGAAGAATGGTTTGAAAAAGCAAAAATAGATCTATTTTTAGAAACAACTGTCGAAAGAATTGATGTAGGAAAAAAGATTGTTTTGGCAAAAAAAGGAAATGAAACCATAGAAAAATCCTATGGTAAATTGGTTATTGCAACAGGCGCGGTGCCATTTATCCCTCCAATAGACGGCATAAAAGAAAATGGTCGACTTTTGAAAGGTATTTTTTGTGTCAGGACGATAGATGATGCAAAAATGATTTTATCTGCCGTCAAAAAAGGTGGAAATGTATCAATCATTGGTGCAGGGCTGATAGGTCTCGAGATGGCAGATAATCTAAATGAAATGGGTATGAATGTAACAGTCGTGGAAGCACTCGATCAGATTCTTCCAAATGCTTTGGATGCCGACATGGCAAAAATCGTTCAGGAAGAGATGCCGAGTCACATCAAGATCTTTACAAGTCATCTTGCAACAAAAACTGAAGGTGATGGCGGGTCAATAAGCAAAATTCTTATAAAAAATAACGAAACTGGAGAAACTCAAGAAATTGAGACAAATCTATTGATTTTATCTGCAGGGTGTAACGCAGAAACAACACTTGCAAAGGATGCGGGATGTAAATTAAACGAGAAAGGCTATATTGTTGTAAACGAAAAATCAGAAACCTCTGTACGAGACATTTATGCCGTTGGAGATTGCACAGAATTTATTGATTTTGTGACAAAAAAACCAATGCCTATCGGCCTTGGAAGCATTGGAGTTAGACAGGCAATTGCTGCAGGGATTAATGCTGCTGGTGGAGAGCATCTTCTTCCATTTGGCGTTTTGAAGACCTGCACATCTCATTTATTCGGACTTGAAGTTGCATCAGTTGGATCAACAATAAGTTCCTATGAGTGTGAAATTGTATCTGGTAAATTTAATGGCAGTTCACTTCCAGAGTATTTTCCTGGTGGAAAGCCAATTACAATAAAGGTATTTGCAGAGGAATCCGGGAAAATACTTGGTGCACAAGCAGTTGGAGATAATGCTGCTCAAAGGATCAACACGTTTGCCTGTGCAATACTCGCTGGTATGGATGTTGATACTTTGAGAAAACTTGAAACAGCTTATGCGCCGCCTGTTGCACCGACACTTGATCCTGTAACACTTGCTTGTGATGTTGTTTTTATGAAACTAGATCGTAGAAGAAGATAATATGAAGATTTTACATGTTTCAGATACGCACCTAGGG
>JAYEJG010000078.1:0-14655 GCA_034660435.1 Thermoplasmatota archaeon | reverse complement strand
ATTGCACCCACAAATGCATGTAATTCTCATGAAATCAAAAAAAGAATGATGTTTAGATAAACTTATCGCTTTCTAATTTGCCCTATCTTTATCTTAAAAGGATCAAAGATACAAAATGTCAAAGAGATATGGGCCCGCCCAGATTTGAACTGGAGTCTCTAGCTCCCAAAGCTAAAAGGATGGACCAAGCTACCCTACGGGCCCAGGATATTGCTTCCTTGGTAACAGAATGTGATATTTAAAAATGTTTATGAAATAGTACTTGTTACGTTGCCCATGGATTTCAATTATAGAAAAATTTCTCATATTGCTGCCTTCTTGGCAGTATTGTTCGCGATATTTGCCATAATAGGATATCCTATACTTTCATTCTTTGGCTTCTTTTTAACAACAACTGACCTGGAGCTAACAGAAGATATGATGCTCATAAATTCTCTGATAACCGTCCTTATTTTGGTAGGAACTCCTTTAATATGGTACAAGTTAGTAAATAAGTTTAGATTAAAAGATTCCTCTCACAATCTAAAGCTATCTGGAGAAGACATCGATGCAGCCTTTTTGTGGGGCATACTTGCTGCAATAGCCATGATGGTCATCATTCTTGGATTTAGCAGTATAATCTATGCAATTGGAATTGATCAAACAGATATGTCAAATCTTCCCGACCTATTAAAATACCTATCGCCAATATCTATGTGCTTCATAATTGTTGTACAATCAACAAGTGAAGAGATATTTTTTAGAGGGTTTTTATTTGAAAAAATAAACATATTTGCAGGAGAAACTATTGCCATAGTATCAACAGCAATATTATTTGGTATGGCCCACATGGCTTATGGAAAGATTTACCCTGTTTTGATGCCGATGCTTATGGGGTTAGTTCTTGGATACATCGTTGTAAAAACCAAAAGTCTATATTCTGCAATAACTGCCCACATAGCATTTAACCTGATCAGCTTCATTATGTATCTACTTGCAAATTCACTGAATGTTCAAGCGTTAATTCTATAAATGATCTTTTTATCCCACTATTTGTTTAAGGTGAACTTATGACAAAAGAACGAACATTTGTAATGCTAAAGCCAGATGCAATACAGAGAGAACTTGTTGGAAAAATAATTTTACGTTTTGAAAAAAAAGGAATTAAAATTGTTGCAATGAAGATGGTATCCGTATCCAAAGAACTTGCTGAAAAGCACTATAGTATTCACAAAGGTAAACCATTTTTTGAGCCGACAGTGAAATACATCACATCCTCACCAGTAGTTGCAATGGTTCTTGAAGGGGAAAATGTAATAAACATGGTTAGAAGGATGATGGGGAAAACAAACCCACAAGAAGCATTACCTGGAACCATTCGTGGAGATTATGGACAATTTATCGGAAGAAATATGGTTCATGGGTCAGATGGTCCAGATACTGCAGAGTTTGAAATAAATTTGTGGTTCAAGCCAGAAGAAATTTCTGAATATACGAGAATTGATGAAACGTGGTTAACTGAGTGAAATCTCTTTTCTTTTTTTAACCTATCCGTTTATTTTATAATAGGTTATTTGTTACTGCTCATTCAATGACTTTTGATAGGAAAACCTTAGCAATACCCGATAAAACCAAATTTGAAGAGAAAACAATAATTACCGAAGGCGATGTAGTAATTGGTGACAGGTGTCTTCTCCAATTTGGAATAAAAACGAATGGCAGGATTTTTATTGGAGAACATGCAATAATTGAGGGGGATTTGGATGCAACGGACGACATTAGGGCAGATGTCTTCTCAAATATCCGTGGAAACGTAAAAAGTGGTGGGAACGTCTATTTTGGAGAAAAATGCAAAATTAATGGAAGGCTCTCATTAAAAGGCGATCTTGATGTTGGCGACAGTGTTGAAATAGAAAAAGGATTTGAAGCAAAAGGATGGATAAACATTAGAAGCCCAATCCCCGTCGTTATATATCTTTTTATATACCTTACACAGCTATTGAAGGTGGGCCATAGTGAAGAAATCGATAGAATTTTAGAAGAAATTGAAGAAAATGATGGTGAAACAATACCCATTTCTGAAAAATTTTTATTTATCCCAAATAGCTCAATTATTGGCATTCAAAAATCAAAAATAGATTCAAATCTGAATGTAGGTAAAAAATCAAACGTTTTAGGTAATTTTGATGTAAAAGGCAATGTTTTCATATGCGATGATGTAGAAATGCATGGAACAATAAAATCAACAGGCGATGTCTTTTGTGGAAAAAACGTTACAATCCAGGGGAATATTGACTCGAACGGTGACGTTAAAATTGAAGAAGATTCCTTAATTGCAGGCAATATATTTGGCAAAAGGGTTTGTATTTCAAAAAAAGCAACTATAAATGGAATGCTTCATGCCAAAGAAGGGGTGTCTTTTACATCTCCCTCTAAAATTAAAACAGAAGACAAAGTTAAACGTTTTGAAAACGATGCAGATGTTGTTGATGAAGTAGAAGATATGCTGGAGTAACCATATGGGCATGCAAATAGGGATTGTTGGAAAACCCAATGTCGGAAAATCTACATTTTTTAATGCATCCACTGAGGCTCATGCAGAAATTGCAAATTATCCGTTCACAACAATAGATGCAAATCGCGGAGTAATGTATGTCAGAAAACCTTGCCCATGCAAAGAATTCAATGTAACTTGTACCCCTCATAATTCTAAATGCATAGGTGGCACAAGGTTTGTTCCAATCGAAGCAATTGATGTTGCCGGACTTGTTCCTGATGCCTACAAGGGCAAGGGACTTGGCAACAAATTTTTAGATGACCTCAGGCAAGCCCACGCTCTAATTCATATAATTGATGCTTCAGGAAGCACCGATGAAGAAGGAAATCCCTGCAACATAGGAAAACATGATCCGATAAAGGATGTTGAATTTCTCGAAAAAGAAATTAATTATTGGTTAATGGGAATTATAAAAAAGAGTTGGGAAACAGTTGCAAGACGATGTAAACTTGAAGGAAAAAAGATTCAAACACTGCTTTCTGAAAAACTAACAGGCCTTGAAATCAGGGAAGAACACATATCTGATGCCATCAGAAAATTGGACCTTAATATTGAAAATCCTGATAGATGGTCTGATGAAGATATCTTAAATCTCTCCAGTCTTGTTAGAAAAACAAGCAAGCCAACGCTTATTGCATTTAACAAATGTGACATCGCAACAGACGAATTTATGAAGAAAGCAGAGAAAATACAAGATAAGGGATACGTTATTGTTCAAACAAGTGCTGAATCCGAACTTGCCCTTACAAATGCTGCAAAAAAAGGCTTAATTGACTATAAACCGGGAAGCAACAATTTTACGATCCTAAAAGAGTTGGAGTTAAGTGAAAAACAGATTAAGGCCTTAGATTACATCAAAACAAATGTTTTAGAAAAATATGGATCAACAGGCATTCAAAAATGCATAGAAGAATGCGTAAAAATGCTTGATTTGATAGTTGTCTATCCTGTTGAAGATGAAACCCACCTAACGGACAAAGAAGGAAGAATATTGCCCGATGCCCATTTTATGGCTCAAGGCAGTACGGCAAAAGACCTAGCATACAAAGTTCATACAGATTTGGGAGATCATTTTATAAGGGCAGTTGATGCCAGAACGCATAGGGTCATTGGTTCAGATCACGAATTAAAAGATGGTGACGTAATAAGAATTATAGCTGACATCTAGTCTAGCTCAGCCCCGAGCGACCCCTTCTTTACCGCACTTTGGACATTTAATTTTTGTTACATTTCCTTGCTTTTCAACTTCAAAAATATGCTTACACTGTGGGCATTTTACACTTATTTTTTCTTTATCATGTGCTTTGTCTTCTTTGACCTGCTCCAATAGTCCATTTACTTCTTGATCGTCGTTTTTTTCTGACAAATCTTTGGATTCTTTTTCCATAATTTTGTCGGTAGACTTGTCACCAGATTCTGTCGCTTTCTTTTTTTCTTTTTTTATTGCAGAAGATTTGCCGCTTTTTTTGACTATTTTTGGATTTCCCTTGTTTTTGAGTGTTTTATGTCTTTTTTGTACTGCTGATGACAACGCCTCTTCAAATTCTTTAGAAATTGGAATCTCTTCTGAATCATCTAAGTTTTTATATTCCTCGGATTCTGGAACAATTTCTTTTCCAGTATCTTCTATCTTTTTATCAGGCGAAAATGGAGATTTTACAACTTTCCTGGGTTCGATTTTTTCGTCTTGACCTATCTCAGAAATATCTTTAGCCATTGTTTCAGATTCTTCTGACTCAATTTCTTTTTCAGGATACGATTCCAAATGTTTTATTTCACCTTTCAACCACTCTTCAACTTCCTCGGTTGCTTGTCTTGAAGCATCTGCAGATGGCTCTTCCCTGATTTCAGTTTTTTTGGGTTTGTTTGTTTCTACTTGCTTTTTTGGAATGGTTTTCTTTTTTATTTTACGATGTAATTTTGCTTCTTTAAAGCCCTTTACACAGAACAAACTGACTGCCAACAAACATAATAAAGAACTAAGTACTGAGGCAAAACTTGCTGCAATTGGTAAATAAGAGTATGCTACAGGGGTTGATGCTATTTTTGCCATAGATATAACTTGAAATCCTTGTACTTCTCGCACCAGAATGAGATATAAAAATACGACGAAAATACTTGAAATTGTTGTCACAATCCCAGACGCAAGTAATATTATCTTGGAAATAACGAGGTTTTTTCCCGAGGCATAGATTACAATGCCGACTTCAGACAATAAACCAAATGCTATAATTGTTAAAAAAACATATGACACCGATTGAAACCCTTTAAATAATCCATAAATTTGAGTATCATTGCTTTTACTCATATAGCTCATATCATAAAATATAGGGCTTGAAAAACCCTCATTCACGGAGACGGTAGGTAAAACCACCATAAGAAGTAACCCAAGTATACTAAACACTAAAACGTATCCGATTAAACGTCTAGTTTTTTTAGCAAAAGAGATGTCCACTAAAACCTGCCCCCTATACTAAAAACAGGCTTCCTTCTAGGCATCCTCTCCTCATACAATTTCTTCATATCTGTAAAGTTAATCCTAATCATTGCAAAACATACTTTTATGACTATCAACAATAGAACAGCCAAAATAGCCGGGTTTAAAAAAATAATAATGAAATTCTGTGTAGCAATCGAAATATATGAAATATTTTGGAATAATATGAGATATGACCCGATAAATTTTGCAAGTGACAAAATAATATACAAACATATACCAATTACCGCTACAGAAAATATGCAGTGAACTATTGCAAGTAATTCAACGGAAAGATTTCTTAATCTGTCTACCACTTGATATATTATAAACATCAAACTTGCAATGATCAAGTAAATAAAACCATAAAACGTATTTTCTGAAGTTTTAGTGATATCACCAAATGTTAATCCTATGTAACTTGGCATAATGAACAGCTCTTTGACTTTCTCATCCATACTTGCTTCGTCGATATTTCTGAAAATTGATGTAGTAACTACGGCATTTGTGTCTTCTTGAGTATATGATGCAACCACCCATGGTAAATAGTTTACACATAGAATACCAACTATTGCAAGTAGTATCAGGATAATACCAGATTTTCTAAAACTCTTTTGAATTTTTGGCTTTTTTTCTTCAGGTTTCTTCTTCTCTTTTTTTTTCACCTTAAGCGATACTTCCGCCTTTTTAAATGAGTCGTCAAGAATTCTTTTCTTTAGCAAATCTTCTTTTTCCACTGCATGGGAAAAATCTTTATTCATAATCTCTCCATCAACATCCATTAAATTATTGCCCGTTATTAAACCTTTTGAAAATCATGGAATACGCTGCCTGCATATGCATATATAATACACATGCATACTTATCTGCGAATTAGTTTTTTAAAGCCAATTATCATTACTTTTCCAGGGATCACTCATAAGATTGCAAGGAGGGGAAGAATGCCAAGGAGAAAAAACGCTCAGATTGACCTATCAAAATTTACCAGCAAAAAAATATCATTTGAAGACATACCAGAAAAAACAATGAGAGTCACACTTCATGCATTAAGATGGGTTTTTCTTCTTGTGTTTTTGTTTATCACCGTAGGCATATTCGTTTTGTTTATCACGGGTGGGCAAGAGTATGTCCAGATCATACTTGGATATAGTATCGCTGGGTTTTTTACATTTTTTATGGGTTATTTTGGCTGGATTTTAGCACAGAGTTGTATAGAGATGATTACTGGCAGAGAGGCTAAAGAAGAAAATAATTTTTCATATTATTATAGCAGAGTTAAGAGAAAGAAAAAATATAAATTTTAGTCATCGGTTTCCTTCAATATTGTTTAAACAGTTGACAATCTCGATTGCTGCGAGGTGAAAAATTATTGATTATATTTGATAACCATCTTCATCTTAGAAGGGATGGGAGATTTTTAGATGCGGTAAAAGACTTCAAGAAATCTGGAGGGACTCACTTTATACTTTGTCAATATCCAATGCCCGAGATGGTCATAAAACAACAAAGTTATATGCCAGCATATAAGGAAACTTTGAGAATGGCAAAAGAGATAAAATCAAAATTGAATGTTGGTGTTTTTGTGACAGTTGGCCCATATCCTGTAGATTACCTACTGTTTGCCAAGAGACTTGGAAGAGATGCCGCAATAGATATTATGAAAAAAGGAATGGATGAAGCTGCAGAGCTTTGTCTTGAAAATGAATGTGTGGGAATTGGAGAAATCGGAAGGCCTCATTTTGAAGTTGAAAAGCAAGTTATAAAGGATTCCAATCAAATTTTATTTTATGGAATGCAAAAAGCAAAGGATGCTGGGGTTCCAGTTATTTTGCATACGGAAAGTACAACATCAGAAAGTTGTAAAGAGCTTGTAGAAATGGGAAAAGAAGCAGGTATTTCCAATGATAAAATTGTGAAACATTATTCTCCCCCACTTATTTTAGAAAACGAAAATTATGGTCTGATGCCATCTGTTCTGGCAAGTAAGAAAAATATTCTTGCAGCAATTGGAAAAGGAACGCGTTTTTTAATGGAAACAGATTATATTGATGACCCAAGAAGGCCAGGGGCAGTACTAGGACCAAAAACAGTTCCTAAAAGAACAAAAGAGCTGATTGAAAAAGGAATAATGACTTTGGAAGATGCTTATATCATACATAAAGAAAATCCTAAAAGAACATATGAAATTGACTTAGAAGGATAGGGTTTTAAATGATAATGTTATTTTGGGTTAATGATTAAAATGGAGTCAAGTGGGAAGAGAAAAAAATTATTTGATAAAAACATATTGATTGCGTTATTGGTGTCCATGATAGTAATTGCAGTGGCTTATACAATAATTACAACACCGCCAGACAATCCCCCACCCGTTTTTACTCCAGACATAATCATGGACAATCCAAAAGAATATGTTGGAAAGACAATATCTGTTGATGGATACTATGATGTTGAAGAAAGTTCAATAATTTCAAAAGCGACAGAACATGCTGGAACTGACTACGAATACTTATCGGTGAACCTTACAAATATTGAAAATGGGACAATGCCAGAAGAGAATGTTAAATATAGATTTACAGGAGAACTTACGGTACAGGAGTCTGACTTGGGGGTATCACTTTATATTTTAATCGCAGAAAAAATTGAAAAGGTTTGATCCTTTCCTATTCTTGACTATCTGACGTTGTAGAAAGGAATAGGCATATAATTTAACCTATGTATTTTAGTTCCTCGGGTTTTTCTTTTGAACCGGTCTCAAGTTCCTTAAGTTGATGTGCAATATTCTCGATTTCTTTTGCCTTCTTTTCCAACTCAGACAAACTCACATTTATGTGTATAATCTTTGTAAGTATTCTTAAAACCGCCTTTGCACTTTTAGGATCTACCAAGTAACCAGGTGTTTCACCCATAAGGCATGTACCTTGAATGCCTCTTAATTTTCCCAAACCAAGCAAAAGCCCACTTGCACCAACGATTCCACCGCCAGGTTCATTCTTTTTGAATATTGCGCCATAACCTTTCATTGTTTTTACCAGCTTTCTATCTGTTGTTGCACAAAGTACAGCAGGTTCATCAATTTCGTGACCGAGGCCATATCCGCCCAAAGTGTACAACTCTTTTACCCCCAGTTCTTCAACTATATCAAGAATCTTTTCCACAAGTTCATACTGCCCTTGTGAAGAAAGACCTTGGTAATCCCCGGTAAGGAAAACTAGATCCCTCTGAGTTTTCTTTTTTGCCTTCCAGTAGTAAATTTCATTATTTACTAGTTTTACCGTTCCGTCAGGGTTAATAAAAACTTGTGGGGGAAAATCTTTACTATATAACTCCGCAAATTTCACAGCGTTAATATCATCCAGTAAATGCTCTACAGCAAGTTTTCCTACATTCCCTATACCTGGAAGACCCTCTACAAAAATCGGTTCTTTTAATTTTGGTTTTCTCTTAAGATAATTTACTGTAACATACTCCATTTATTCACCTTTTTGAAGTTTCTTCAGCTTCCGCCGATATTCTCCGTAATGATCCTGAGATGAAAACCTTGGAGGATATTTGGATATGGTTTTATTTTTACAAACATTACAAACCTCCTCTAAAGTATATTCATTACAACCTTGGCAATAACGCAAATTAGACATTTATCCCTCTAACTTCCTATGGAACTCAAAGTCTCCATCATGCGCTTTTATTGCATCTTCTATTTTTTTAACAGCTTTTTTAAGTTGATTTTCAGCAATTTTGTAATCTGGTGCCTGCACGGACAACATGTACTGTGGAGCACCTATATATTTTGCCTTTATTTCCACATCTTCATATTCACTTTCTTCGGCACTTGCAAGAGCTTTTTTAATATAATCTATTCCATCTGGAAGCCGGCAATTAACATTGATATAACCTTTAATTTTAACGTATGGAATTGCAATATTGCTTTTTGCAACTTCGTTGAATGCTTCAAGCCAATCCCCACTAAACCCATCGCCTTTAAGAGCATTCACACCACCATAAGCAGCTTCTTCAAAAGCACCATACAATGATTCATACTTTTTAACCAGGCTGTTCCCAAACTCTTTATAACATTGATCAACGGTTTTCCCTATCGCCTTTGCAACCATCTCCAATAGTTTCTCCGACTTAGCGGTATTTTTCCACTCTTGAATTTTATCCCGTTTTTGGTGCTCGTTCACTCTTTTTAAAGAAAGATCTATGTGCCCTTTTGATGCATCGATATTCAGCACTTTACAAACAACTTTTTGTTTTTCCTTTACGTGGTTTCTTATCCGTTTAACCCAGCCAGTGGCAACCTCAGCAACATGTATAAAACCCTCTTTGCCAGGATACTCTTCTAATGTTACAAATGCTCCAAAACCCCGAACCTTCACCACAGTACAAACAACAAGATCCCCTTCACCAGGATATTCTTTTTTTACCATATTATCATTTTTACTCAATAACTTCTAAAATTTCGCCTTTAATTTTGGCTTTTCCACCAGTAGGTAGTGCTAGCTTACTGCCACATATGTGACAAGATACAACAGTACTTGTCTTATCAAACAAAACCTGCTCATTTTCACAATCTTTACATCTGACTTTTATAAATCTACTTTCAGGTTTTTTCATTTTATTCACCTATTTCAAATTTCTTTGCTCTTTGACTTGGAGGTTGATGTGTCTTTTTACACTTTGTACATGTGTATTTTAACGGTACCCTTCTGGTTGTTTTTTCACGGCCTTCTGGCTTCGGTCTTGGAAATCCGCGGTAACCACTCATGACACGCCTGAATCTTCTCTGCCCTTGCTTCAGTTCACTTGCTTTTCTCTTTTTTACTTTCTCAATGTTGTGGAGCGTATGTTTTTTACATACGGGGCAGTACCTTTTGATTTTACGTGGTCTTAGCATATGAAACTCTCTTAATTAACTCTCTTAATTAACATATATTGGTTGAATGCGTAATAAGGAGGTTATATAAAAATGTAAGCTACAGTAGATTAATCGTAATTTATTCTAATGGAAGCTTTTCAACACACCATACTTTTTCATCGATTGTTACTTTGATTTTATCCCCTCTTTTTAGTTTTAGCGCTTGCATACAGTCTTGTGCATCTTCCCAAAGTACATCCAAAACTTTTTCTTCGCCGTTGTCTAAGCGTGTTCTGAGTGCCCATGGCCCTATAAAGCCCGGAGTGGATGGTTGCGATCCTTGAAATATGCCTTCGTATTTTTCCAATATATTAGGGATGCCTTTATAGCCACATTCTTTGCAAGTACATTTCCATTCTTTGTCATAAGCAATGGATACTTTATCATCCATTATTGTTTGACAAATTTTTTTACTCCCACATTGTGGACAAGCAAGGATTTCCATTTTTGTCCCTAGTACAGGGCAACGTCTTTGTTAATTTATATTTTTCTTATCTAAAAAATAGGAAAATAAGTTTTATTTCTTCATAAGTCCCATTTCAGATAGTTTATCCGGAAGATATGTATCTGTCACATAATCCAGACCATACTTTGCAAGGGCCTGTTGTTCTGATTTCTTTCCCATCTTAAGTTGGAGTTTTATTTCATTTTTCCAAAATGAATCTTTAAATCTTGGATCCGTTAATTCACTTTTTAGAGATTTTATATCCTCCTTTGTTAAAACATCGGTTGGTAGATCATAATTTTGGATATCTGAAGGCGTCACCCCCAAATATTGCGCAGACGGGGTTGCAAGATACTCGGAAATATGTGCTGTTTTTATTGCACCGTATGCAACACTAGCAAAAATTCTGTAGCTCCAAGGATCGCAATCGGTAAAAACAACAACGGGAAGTTTTTTTTCTGTACTAAGCCTTTTAATAAATCTCCTAGTGGATCTTGCAGGTTGCCCCTTCAAATGAACAACAATTGCCCTATTTGACTTATCAAACCCGTTTTCCACAAGACGATCAAACATACCGCCTGTTTCTATTGCAATTATGTAGTCAGCATCAACACTTTTAAAATTTATTTTTTCTGATTCAACATTATATGGGAATGAGTAACCAGAATCTCCAACATCGTCTTGACAGTGAATTTTCTTTTTTGCACCATTTCTTGTAACTTCTTCAATAGTTAAATTGCCAATTACTCTTGCCCCGTCCTCTTCAGGCCTTAATTTGAAATCCTCCCGCATGCAGCTTGTAATTACTTCCAAGTCTTCTGCAAGCAAGTTTGATTCGTTTTGTGCATGGAACTTAGCCATTTTCCATCCTTCGGAGATGTAATACATTTCCCTTAACGTGGAGGATTTATTTGTCTTAACCATTGATTTGATAAAATCCACCATGTACATTGTTCTAAGAAGCATATATGCCCCATCAAGCGATTTTGCAGATCTATCGAGGGTATTCTTTCCATACTTCCAGACACTGAAATCTTCATCAAATTTTATGTTTGATTTTGTACGCGTTGGAAGAGTGAGATATGGAATTTCTGTTTTCTGAAAATCCTCATAAATCTTTTCTGCAATGGAATCGATTTTTGTTATAACTTTAGAATAATCCTTTTTTACCATTTTAATCACCCTCCCACTTGTCAGCACCAATGACATAGGCAGGATTTATGTTTTCTATGTAAAGATCGTTTTCATCGAAGTCTCCTTTTTCAAGCCCTGCAAGTTCAAAATTCACGTCAATTTTGTTCGCTGGTTGAATTGTGCCCAGATTCCATTTTATGTAATCTTGCGTAATTTTTATCGGCTTTGGATCAACTAACCCAACAACTGCATCTTCGGGAATCACTGCATACAAATTGAATTTTTGAGGATTTCCTTTGTAATTTACAACCATAATTCTGCTTTTTGTTATATATCCTCCATTGCTTGGGGGCTTTTCATTTTCTTCTATAAGCGTTGTCTGTACTGGAGTTCTTGAAGTTTTTTCGTATTGAATCAAATCTTCTATCCAGACAACATCCATAATTTTTGTAATTACTGCATCAAGTGATGGCACAGGTCTGTTTATCATATCTGCAGATTTTTTTGCAATTTCTGGAAGTATCTTTGTAATGAGATCAAACTTTTCTCTCGTCTTTTTACGTCTAACTTCTTTGTGAATGTGATGTTGGACTTTTCTTGCACATTCCCTAAAAGCAAGTTTGATTTCATTCTCTATCTCAGGTATATCTGCAATTGCTTCTTTGCTTTCAGATGTAAACGGAATCTGAGTAGATGAGATGTGTGCGAGAAGTATTGCGGGTCCAGTTGGTATTCCTTTTCCAGAAGGTTGGTCAAGTCCATATCTTCTCCAGTCAATTGAAGAGATTGCCCGGGTTACTGCACAGCCCCCTTGTTGATATAACAAAGGAACGCGATTTGCAAATCTCATGATTTTTATAGTTTTATCTCTTGGGAGATTTCCCCCATAAACAAGGCCAACTTCAACCTGAAAAGGATTCCCGGAATAAACAGATGATGGTCTCGACGCGGTAACAATAAATTCTGGCGAAATTTCCTGTGTTTCATGCTTCAAACTTCGTTTAATAAGCATTTCGCCAATAGGCGATAAACAATCAGTGGAGGGGGACATTATTTTTGCTTTTTTGAACGCTTTATGAAGCACTAAAAACTGATCGCGTGTCAGGTCTTTTGGGTTCAGGGCTATGTCAATCCCTGCCTTTTCGCATACAAGTTTTGTTGTTCTTTCACCCATACTGCTAAACTCAGTTTTAAGAAATGAGGAAGTCCTTCTGGCCTTCGTATGCTTTGCCATTTTTATTAGAGTGCCAAGTTCAACCCCGTATGGATGTGGTTTTATTTCGACAGCTTTCTTCGGAAGAATCTCTGAAGTTCGTTCAAAAACATGCACGTTCCCATCTGCACTTTTATATGTTATCTGTGCATGCGGATTTACAATCGATATGTTTTGAAGATATTCATAGACGTATTTTTTACCTCTCAAATAATCAGCAATTATGCTTATCTCTACTCTAGTTCCAGATGGCTTTTCCCAATGGACCGTACTCCTAGAAACAACCTCAGCTCTATTTCTATTTGTATCGATGGCAAGTTCAATAATATGGGCAGGTCTGTCTTCTTCAACTTTTGAAGTGATTTTTGCATGTTTTCCGGTAGTTAGTTGCCCATACAAAACAACCGCTGAGATACCAATTCCTTGTTGCCCTCTACTTTGCCTTATGGCATGAAATCTGGACCCGTAAAGTAGCCTTCCAAAAATATGGGGGATTTGTTTTTTTATAACTCCTGGACCATTATCTTCAACTATAATCGTACATTCGTTATCTGAATGATTCTGAATTTCAACATAAAGCTCTGGCAGTATGTTTACTTCCTCGCAAGCATCAAACCCATTGTCAACTCCTTCTTTGACACTTGTAATGAGGGCTCTTGTTGGATTCCCAAATCCCAATATGTGTTTGTTTCTCTCAAAGAACTCAGCAACCGAGATTTCTTTTTGATTTTTTGCAAGGTCATGTGCCGTTATTTTTGCCAAAATTTCACGTCCCTTCTTGAGGGTTACACACCCAGAGGACATAATAGAAATGTCAATTATAAAATTATGCTTTTTAAAAGGAAATTATATGAATAAAAATAACAAAACCAAAATTTTGGTTACCAATAATCTCCAGCAATAAAACCAAAACAATAACATCTATTTTCTTTGGATATCTTGGATTTTGATGATTGATTTCTTTTGTTTCGTAGTTTTCTTATTGTATTGTATTTTGGCATGTATTCTTCACAACCATGCTATTCTCTGTCATAAACAGTATTTAAATTTGTTGTGTTAAAATGTCAAAATGAAAAGCAAGTTCTGAGGTGATGTTTGTTTCTAACGCAAAAACTCGAAATGAATATATAGTAACTTTAATATCCTGACAATCTATAGAAACAAAATTCGATTTGTAATCGGAGGAGAGAAATGAATAACAAAAAAGTGATGATAGCAATAAGTACACTCCTGATAATTGGAATATTTAGTGGCTGCGTGGAGCAACAAACAGAAATTGAATTAAAGGCAATTTTTGATTACAATCCTACAGAAGATATTTTTATAAATACAACAATTAGTTTTGTTGACAAATCTACAGGAGAAAACATCATCTCTAGATCTTGGAATTTTGGTGATGGAACTACATTATCTGTTGAAAATCCGATTCACGCATATGATGATATTGGGACCTATGAAGTTATTCTTAAAATCACAGGTCCTGATGGCGAGATAAGTAATTCCAGTCAAAATATTACAATAACGTACAAGCCTCCAGTAGCGAACTTTGACCATCCAACCGAAAATATTACCGTAAATACTGAATTGACATTTACCGATACATCGGAACCCGGTGATGCAAATATCACAAGTTGGCTTTGGGCCTTTGGTGACGGTACAAGCTCGACAGAACAGAATCCGCTTCCTCACGTCTACACAGAAGACAAGGTATATGCTATAACCTTAACAGTTACGGACGCGAACGAAATGACCAACACAAAAACAGTATGGATGTCTGTTGCATAAATTCATTCACAATCTTTCTTCTTTTCTTTATTTTTTTCAATAGAAATCCTATTGCCAGATTTGATTTTATTTCTTTTACAGAATCCCTTATTGCATTCGATCGCATACTTGCAAAATCCTTTGCTCCAATAGTTTTTATAAAAAAACCCTG
>JAYEJG010000077.1:0-2910 GCA_034660435.1 Thermoplasmatota archaeon | reverse complement strand
AGTATTAATTTTGATGATAGCCGGTTCTATTGCATTTGCTGCACACTATGACTTACTCAATGGCAAGATAAAGAAATTTTTTGCAGATACTCAACTTAAAGCAATGATTTTACTACTGGCTCTTGGTATTGTTGCTTTAACGATAATAAATCTAAATCTAAGTCTATTTGGAGCAAATATCTTACATACATTTAGAATCTCGTCATTTCAATTTATTTCTGCGTTAACATGTACTGGATTTACATCTGTTACCGGTCTTTCAGGGTGGTCAGAATCTGCAAAATTAATACTTGCTTTTGCGATGGTAATTGGTGGTGCAGCAGGATCAACTGCAGGAGGTATCAAGTTATTCCGTGCAATACTGCTGTACAAAGGTGTTGGTTGGAGGATTAAAAGAGCAATATCAACCCCAAGACGAGTTTTTGTCCATAAATTTGGCGGTAAATGCCTAACAAAAGAGGTTGCAATGGACCTAATAAACGAAGCTGCGATAATTTCGTTTATGTGGATTGTACTTTTATCCATTGGAGTTTTAGTTATCGCTACACTGTTTCCTGAAAAAACGTTAGGGACAATAATATTTGAAGTATGTTCAGCTCAGGGAAATGTTGGCCTTACGGCAGGGATAACAACAATGAATATGTCGCCAATTGCAAAAATAATGCTGATTATGAATATGTGGGTCGGAAGGTTAGAGATCATTCCAATTGTTGTGCTCATAAAATCAATGTTTGGACTTAAAAGAAACATTTTATAAAAAATAAAAAGTGCTTAGTTGTCGTCTTGTTCTTTCAGCACTTCAAATTGTTCGTCCTGCAGTTTTTTGATATAAAGATTAAGTTGTTGTATTGCCGTCAAAAGTTTGAAGATTTCTTCATCTTCTGGAGATGGAGGTGCGGTATCTTGGGGATTCGCCTCTTTCCTCCTGTGAAACTCTGTATTTTCGTACTGTTCCTGAAGAACATCTCTTGCACCTTTTAGGGCTTTAATCTTACTATTTAGCCCCTCTACTTCAGTCATGATATATTTCCCTCCAAATCAACATTGAACTAGCTTTACTGTAATCTTGTTATAATAAAAAAACCTTTATGCAAGAGTCATGGCTTTTAATCCAGTTTTCTCGTCAAGTTTTCTTCTAAAAACAAGATTTGCCTTTAATAAGACTATTTCATTTGTTATTTCAACAGTACCAGATATCAAATGTCCACCAATAGTACTCTTGCATTCATTACCTAAAACAGCATGTAAATGAAGTATATATTTGTCATCTTGCTTGCAGATGTTCCCGTTTAATGATAATAATTCAAAAGGCCCTTCAAAAGTTTTAGGCGTATAGTTCCCCTTTCCTTTAAAATATCCCAACTGAGCATTCTTTAATTGACCGATGCCAGAAATCACAACGGCTGTTTTAACGTCATGGGATTCACATGCCTTTTTTAATTGTTCATTTATATCTTCATCTGGAAACAACCGTACAAAAATCACATTTTTCTTCTCTTTTGTTTGCATAAACATTACCTCTTCAAAATCTTGCAAAAATCATTAATACATATAAAGATGAATACGCTTTCGGTTTTTAATGGCAAAATATATTGAAATGCAAGCATTGTCAAATGTAGTAAAAAATTGTAAAAACTGTGACTTATACAAAACAAGAAAAAATGCTGTTGTTGGAATAGGCTCTCTTGATGCAAAGATATTATTTATTGGTGAGGCACCAGGTAGAAATGAAGATATCCAGGGCATTCCCTTTGTAGGGAGAGCTGGAAAGATTCTTGATGAACTTTTGGAATCCATTAATCTCAAAAGGGATGATATATACATTGCAAATATTTTGAAATGTAGACCACCAGATAATAGAAATCCTCTAAAAAGTGAAATCGACATCTGTACAAGATATCTGGAGAGTCAAATTGAAATAATACGGCCAAAAATAATCTGTCCACTTGGAAATTTTGCATCATCATATGTCCTTGAAAAATATGGCATTGAATCCGATAAAATCAGTAAAATTCATGGACGGCTTTTTAATATAAATACAATATATGGAAAAATTAGAATAATCCCGTTATATCATCCTGCGGTGGCAACATACAATCCAAACTCAAAAGGTGGTCTCCTAGAAGATTTTAAAACAATAAAAAGGGCAATTGAATGAAAATAGGCGTTCTATTTTCTTCAAATCTTTCGTTTTACAAAATCGATTAATTGTTCTTTTGTAAATGGTTTTTGCAAAAAATCTTTTTCATTACTAGTATCTATGTCCTTTTTTGATTCTGGTTTCATTGAAAAAAGAGCAGGTTCATTGCTTCCAGGTGTCATTGAATTTATTAGAATCAAGCCAAATTCATCATCTTCCCTATTTTGTTCCATGAGTTCTAGTGCTTCTCTATTGTTGTCTGCAGTAATTACACGAAAATCATCATCTTCTAAACACGATTTTACATTGTCTAGAACACTTGCCTCATCGTCAACTACCATTATTGTTTTCATCTTTTACCTAAAAAGATTATAATTTTTGATAACTTAAATTTTCCTACTGTGATTTCCTATTACAGATTTGATATAAAACCGATTACAGCGTCAATGGTTGGATGATTTGGTTGCAAAGAGGATATATAGCACCCTGCAACACAGTTAGCAAAAAATAACCGCTCGTCATCACTAAAACCTAACAGATCTCCAAATATATTTCCTGCATTCCATGTATCGCCTGCACCAGTTGATCTACGTTTTTTAGCAATATCTGAAGTTGGTACAACAATACATTTATCTGTAACAGTGCAAGTAAAATCTGAAGTATGAAGATCAAGCCGAGCAGATATCTTTTCTTTTAACAAAACAGCGGCATTTATAATCTCTTCATCTGAACCGGCTTCAATGTTAGCATAATGTCTTAGTTCGTTTTCA
>JAYEJG010000076.1:0-55826 GCA_034660435.1 Thermoplasmatota archaeon | reverse complement strand
TTGTACTCTCGCCAGAAAACTCGAATTAATAGACGAGCCTCGCGAGGTACTAAAGAACATCCCTGACCTTACCGTCAAATATCCATATTTTGGTGGAAAGGATACACAATGTTGTGGTAGAGGAGGGTCCCTTGGACAGACTCATTCCAACCTTTCTGAAAAAATTACCAAAAAAAGAGTTGAAGAGTTAAAAAAAGATGCGGAATGTATTGTGACTGCATGTCCAACATGCAATACAGCGTTTAAAGGGCAAGGCTGCGAAGTATACGATATTTCAGAGCTTGTTTTTATGGGCATTGGGAAAGAAAATGACGGATGTAAAGATAAAAAAATCTGTTGAAAAAAAAATTAGAAAAAACAAATTTGAAAACATTTCTGTTGCAGTTAAAGATAATGTTGTATTTTTGAACGGAAATGTTGTTTCGTATAATGATTATGTTGACATTGGTCTTATTGCAGGAAAAGGAAAAAATGTTTGTGGAGTTGTAAATAATATTCGTTATCCAGATAAACGAAAAAAAGAGGAGAAAAAGAAAGGGAAAGTAAAAATCATCAGTAAAGTCGATGTGGCGATAATTGGCGGGGGAATTACCGGATGTATCATTGCACGAGAACTATCAAAATACAAATTAAAAACCGTTCTCGTTGAAAAAAATGAGGACGTATCATGTGGGGCTACAAAAGCAAACAATGCTATGGTTCATTCAGGAATCGGTGAGAAACCTGGCACACTAAAACAAAAGTTATGTGTCAAGGGGCACTTTACGTTTGAGCAATTATCAAAAGAACTTAATGTGCCATACGAAAAATGTGGCATGCTCATCATACTTACTAAAGGCGCCCTTTCTGGATTGAAAATACCAGGATTTTTGGGGGATTTTATTGCAAAAAGAATTGTTCCAATAGTTGTAAAGCACCGTGGGAAAAAAATGGGGCTTTCTATAAACATCATTAAACGAAAGGAATTGCTTAGTGAAGAACCAAATGTCACCAAAAAAGCATTGGTTGCAATTTCTTCACCAACATATGGAGTTACTTCACCGTATGAGTTTACTGTTGCCCTTGCTGAAAACGCGGTTGATAACGGCGTTGACATATTTCTTAATGCTGAAGTTGTAAACATCGACAAAAAAGATGGAAAAGCCTACTCTGTTGTTACCACAAAAGGCACAATAGAGGCGCAATTCGTCATTAATGCTGCAGGTGCCTTTGCTGATGATATTGCCGAGATGATAGACGACAGAGCATATACAATTCATCCAAGAAAGGGATCAACACTTATTTTTGATAAAGAGCTTGAAGGTTTTATTTCTCACAACCTGTCAATTCTTAAGTTTCCCATGAAACAGCATACAAAAGGCGGTGGAATAATGGTTACCACTCACGGAAATACTCAATGGGGACCGACTGCACTTGAAATACCTGATAAAGAAGACACCTCAGTAACACCTGAAGAGATCAAGAGTGTTTTTGACTCTTATGACCCATTGCTGCCCAACTTTCCACAGAAATCAATAATCACATATTTTGCAGGGGTTCGTGCACCAACATTTACAGAAGATTTCTTTATCCAAGCATCAAGGAAAATAAAGGGTTTTATTCATGTTGCAGGCATTCAATCACCTGGCATTGCTGCTTCACCGGCCATTGCCGAGATGGTTGTTGACATTTTAAAATGTGAAGGACTCAAGTTAGACAAAAAAGAGGATTTCAATCCCATCAGGAAAAAACCCATAATTGTAAGAGAAATGACTTGCAAAGAGCGCAATAAATTAATTGCAAAAAACCCACAATATGGAAGGATTATCTGTCGCTGTGAACAAGTATCTGAAGGAGAAATCATCGATGCCATCCATTCACCGCTTCCTGCCCTTAACATAGATGCTATAAAAAGACGCGCACGTGCTGGTATGGGGCGTTGTCAAGCAGGCTTCTGCCTTCCAAAAGTTGCACAAATTCTTGCACGTGAGACTGGAATGTCAATTGAAAAAATAATGAAAAACTCTGAGGAATCACATCTGTTTGTTGGAAAAGCGAAATGTTTGCTGGAGGAAAAACATGATAAAAACTGATATCGTGGTTATTGGTGGGGGTCCAGCAGGTCTTGCTGCAGCGGTAAAAGCAGCACAGAAAAACACAAAAGTAATCCTTCTAGAGAGGGGAAAAGAACTTGGAGGCATTCTTCCGCAATGCATTCATAATGGTTTTGGTAATTTTATTTTTAAAAAAATGCTCACTGGTCCAGAATATGCACAGTATTACATAGACGAAATCAACAGGCTTGATGTTGAGATTAAAACAGATACTATGGTTCTTGAAATAACCAAAGACAAAAGTGTTATCGCAACAAACACAAAAGATGGAGTTTTTAAACTTCAAGCAAAAGCAATTGTCCTTGCCATGGGTTGTCGTGAAAGAACAAGATCGCAGATACTTCTCCCTGGTACACGACCAGCAGGAATTTTTACAGCAGGGACTGCACAAAGATTGACCAATGTTGATGGCATAACGCCTGGTAAGAAAATCGTAATTCTTGGATCAGGTGATGTTGGCCTTATTATGGCAAGAAGATTCACGCTGGAAGGTGCAATCGTTGAAGGCGTCTATGAAATTATGTCGCAACCAGGAGGATTAACGCGTAACATCGTACAATGTCTAGAAGATTACGACATACCCCTCCATTTATCCCATACTGTTACAAATATTCATGGAGGAAAACGAGTTGAGGGTGTAACTGTCGCAAAAATTGATGAGTCTATGAAACCAATAAAGGAAACAGAACGTTTCGTTCCTTGTGATTGTCTTATTCTTTCGGTAGGTTTAATTCCAGAAAATGAATTGACAAAACAAATTGAAGCGAAGATGGACAGTAGAACAAATGGCCCCATAGTAGATGAACAAATGCAAACATCCGTTCATGGCATATTTGCCTGTGGAAATGTTGTTCATGTCCACGATCTCGTTGATGATGCTACTGTCTCCGCTGAAAATGCAGGAAAATACGCTGCGCGTTATGTAAAGTTAGGGTACAAGAAGAACGAAAAAATACAGGTGACTGCAGGAGAAAATGTAAGATATGTTGTCCCTCAGATTTTAAGAAGGGAAACATCTGACGATGTCACCCTGTATTTCAGAGTAGAAAATCAAAAAGAAAAGGTAAGAATTGTTGTTTCAGATGGGGGAAAACTACTTTTTGAAAAAAAGGAGAGGATTGTAAAACCACCTGAGATGGTGAAAGTTACTATATCGAAAGACATTCTTAAAACTGTAAAAGAAGATTTGGAAGTAAATGCGAGAGGGTGAAATGGCTGATAGTATAACCTGCATATGTTGTCCACTTGGCTGCCAGATTTCTGTGGAAAAAAAGGGCAAAGAAATCAAGCTTCATGGACAACAATGTAAACGTGGAGAGGAATATGCAATACAAGAAATCACAAACCCCCGGCGCGTTGTTACTACAACTGTCTTTGTTGAATCGGGCAAACAAAAAATGCTTCCAGTGAGAAGCAAAAAAGAAATACCGAAAAAATTGGTAAAAACATCAGTAAATGAGTTGGCAAAAATAATGGTTAAAGCTCCTGTTAAATGCGGAGATGTCGTTTGTAAAAACATCCTTGGGACGGGAGTTGACATTATTGCATCATGTGATATGGAAAGGGAGGAAAAATGAAGAAATATATAATGGCTATAGATGAAGGCACAACAGGGATTAGAGCGATTATTTTTGATCATGACACAAATGTTGTTTCACAGTCATATAAAGAACTTACTCAAATTTTTCCACACTTAGGTTGGTGCGAACAGAGTGGAGACGAAATATGGAAAAAATGCAAGGAAGTAATGAAGGATTCGTTAAAAAAAGGTAAAATTACTGCCGATAAAATCGAAGCAATTGGCATTTCATCTCAGCGATCGACAAACCTTCTTTGGGACAAAACAAACGGAAAGTCAGTATACAATGCAATTACCTGGCATGACACGCGAACTGCTGATTTGTGCAAATCCATGGATAATGCAGGTAAAATGCGAGCCATCCGTGGCATTGGAAAAACAGCCAAAGCCCTTTCTAAGTTGGTTCCAGGAATCAGAAAAACCACGCCTGGTGCACGACTAATAACAATTTCAGAATTTTCGTTCCCAACTGTATCATCACTTGCGCATACGCGATGGATACTTGATAATGTTGACAAAGCAAAAGAGGTTCAAAAGAAAGAGAATCTACTTTGTGGAACAATGGACACCTGGCTCATTTGGAAGTTGACAAATGGTAAAAAACACGCCACAGATTTTTCAAATGCAAGCTCAACAGGCATGTTTGACTCATTTGAGTTAAAGTGGAGTGAACTATTTCTTGACCTTTTTGGAGTGCAGGCAGATATCCTTCCAGAAATATTGGATACTAACAGCAATTTTGGATGCGTGGATAAAAAGATAATTGGTAAAGAAATACCTATCTACAGCGCTGTTGCCGACCAGCAGTCTTCATTGTTCGCATCTGGATGTTTCAAATCTGGAGATGTAAAATGTGCTAATGGCACAGGTAGTTTTATCGACATGAATGTTGGACATAAGGCGCCGGCATCCTTGCATAAACTTCTACCTTTGATCGCATGGAGAATCAACGGACAAACATCGTATATGCTTGAGGGAATGATTAACACTACAGGTTCCGCCATTCAATGGTTAAAAGATAGCTTGGATATAATCGAAAAAGTAGAGGACACCGAAAAACTAGCGAAATCGGTTAAAGATACCAGTGGCGTTTATTTTGTCCCAGCCTTTACGGGGCTTTCTTCACCTTATTGGGATCCTCATGCATGCGGAATTGTAGTTGGCCTTAACAGACAAACAGGCAAGGAACATATTGTAAGATCTGCCCTTGAAGGCATTGTATACCGTTGTAAGGACGTGCTGAATATAATGGAAAGCGATACGAATTTGAAGATTGCCTCACTGAAAGCTGATGGCGGAGCATCAAAAAACAATTTCCTATTACAGTTTATGGCCGATATGCTAAACATTACCGTAGAGCGCCCAAAGATGCTTGATGGAACAGCATTAGGTGCAGCATATCTTGCAGGGCTTGGATGTGGTTTTTGGGAGACAACAGATGAACTGATTTCAAAAAGAAAAATTGATAAGGTCTTCAAACCTAATTTAAAAGACGAGGAAAGACAACGGTTATACAAAGGATGGAAGAGAGCAATAGACAGATCTTTCATGTGGAAATAACAAACAATAGCTTGGCAAATTTTTTATTCGATGTCGTGATACGTGTCTTGCGACATAAGGGGGCGTAATAAATATGTCAGTTATTGAAAATTTGGAACCGAAACTGTTATGGAAACATTTTGATGAAATAAGAAAAATTCCTCGATGCTCTAAACATGAGGAAAAAATAAGAAAATATGTTGTTGATTTTGCAAAAAAACAGAATTTAGAATATAAAGTCGATAAACCAGGCAATGTTGTGATTATGAAACCTGCAAGTCCAGGTATGGAGAAAAAACCTACCGTTATCTTACAAGGACATATGGACATGGTTTGTGAAAAAAACAGCGACGTAAAACATGATTTTACTAAAGACCCTATTAAACTCAAACTAAATGGAGACATTCTTACTGCTGACGGTACAACTCTTGGGGCAGATGATGGTATAGGTATTGCTACATCTCTTGCAATACTAGAGGATAAATCATTGAAACTTGGACCGATAGAGGCATTGTTCACCTTTGATGAAGAAACTGGACTGACTGGTGCTTTTGCACTAGAAACCGATATGCTAACAGGAAAAATATTGTTTAACCTAGATAGTGAAGACTGGGGCATACTTACTGTTGGATGTGCTGGCGGTGGGGACACAAAAATAAAACTGCCATTTAAAACTCAGCCTATAAGCGGCAATATGACTAGTATGAAAGTAAAAGTATCGGGTCTTCGTGGTGGTCATTCGGGTTGTGACGTTCTTGAACAAAGAGGTAACGCGTTAAAACTTCTTACACGTATGCTCTGGGAGGCAAAGAATGATTACAAATTCTATATAACGGACCTAGATGGTGGAGATAAGCACAATGCAATTCCACGCGAAGCATATGCAAGAATATCCATTGATGAATTAGATAAGGAAAAATTGATTAGTGCCATCAAGTCTGGAGGGGAGGACATACTTGGAGAGATAAAACCAATTGACCCGAATTTCAAAGTAACTTTTGAAGACATAGAAAAACTCCATACTACCCTTACGGGTGAATCACAAAATAAAATGTTGAATCTTATTCATGGCCTACCACACGGCGTTGACAAAATGAGCTATGATATAGGCGGGCTTGTCGAAACATCTACTAACCTTGCAACGGTTCATTTCAACGATAAGACTGTCGATATAGGCATGAGTACGAGAAGTGCAATCAAATCTGCCTTGCAGGATTTCCGTGATAGAATTAACGCAATAGCAACACTTGCGGGTGCAGAGGTAACTGAAGACGAACCGTATCCGGGTTGGAAACCAAATCTTGAATCAAAGATATTGAAACTTTCGAAGAAAATCTACAAAGAGATGTACAATGAAGAACCCGTCGTAGAAGCAATACATGCAGGACTTGAATGCGGAATAATTGGTGAGAAATTCGGTGGGATGGATATGATTTCCATTGGACCTACAATAAAATACCCGCATTCACCAGAAGAGCAAGTACATATCAGTACTGTTGATAAGTACTACAAGTACCTGTTAGAGATACTGAGAAGAGTATGATGCCAAGAATGGAAAGCACTCCTTTTCCATCTCTCTTTCTTTTTCAAAATATTCAATAACAACTAGCATATTTCTAATGTTAATGCGGATATGATCTAGTGGTTATGATCTTAGCTTCCCAAGCTAAGTGCTCGGGTTCGAGTCCCGGTATCCGCACTAAACAATTGGAGTTGTAAAATTGGCAAAGAAAGTTAAAATTGGAGATAGAATAGAACTGCTAGAAATCACTGATACTATGACAAAACTTGAAAAAGGATCCAAAGGTACAGTTTCCAAAATAGAAGAGGACCAAGATCTTATATGGATTGATTGGGATAACGGTGAAAAATTAGCCCTTCTTGAAGGGATCGATAAGTTCAAAGTAACTAAAAAATAGTCGTAATTGATTGATAAGGAAGGTAAATATGACCAGAAAATTGTTGTTAATTAGTAATTCAACTCTTCACGGCAGTAGATATCTCGACCATTGTGCAGATGAAATACAAAAATTTCTAGGGAAAATAGAACGTGTTCTTTTTGTCCCATACGCCAGACCAAGTGGTATGACTCACAATGAATATACAAAAATTGCTCGTGAACGTTTTGAAAAAATGGGCTTTGAGTTAACAGGAGTTCATGAATATGACAATCCTAAAAAGGCAGTAAAAAACGCTGATGCGGTATTCATTGGTGGCGGGAATACATTTGTTTTATTAAATGGGCTTTATAAATCAGACGTTATCAAAGTTATTAGAAAAAAAGTAAGTGAGGGCATGCCTTACATCGGTACAAGTGCTGGTTCAAATGTTGCATGTAAAAGCATCAAAACTACTAACGACATGCCAATTATATATCCACCAAGTTTTGAAGCGCTTGGGCTTGTCCCTTTTAATATTAATCCACATTACATCGACCCAGATTCCAGTTCAAAACACATGGGAGAAACACGCGAAACAAGAATAAAAGAGTTTTATTTTTACAACGATGGATATGTTGTTGGGTTAAGAGAAGGTGCAATGTTACATGTTGTTGGAGATAAAATTGTATTGAAAGGAAGTACTGGCGCAAGGATTTTCAAGAAAAACGAAGTAATCGAATGCAAACCAGGCGATAATTTAGACTTTTTACTAAAATAACGTTTTTTGCTTCATCATATTTTGTATATTTGAGTATTTTTTCAACGTTGATTCAATTCGCTCTTGAGAAAAATGATGGGCATCGCATAAAATTTTGAATACTTTTTCATTATTTGGTTCTGACCATTCCAGAGTGTAATCATCTGTTACATTTGGCCTCAAAAAGATTTTTCGTATTTCTGCAATTTCTTCAAATGTTGGTGCGTTTTCACCACCAAATGTTGCTATTGCATTTTTGATGTTGCCTGTTTTTTTAATAAGTTTCAAACTTTTCTTAGGGCCAATTCCTTTAATTCCATCGTTGAAGTCCGTTCCTATTAGTATTGCCATATCTACCAGTTGTTTATGTGTTATACCTAGAATTTTAAGGTTCTGCTCTAGCCGGATTTGTTTTGGATATACTTTCGTATAAGACTCTTTACCGGGTTTTTTCCGTCTCTGGGATGATGTTAGATTTCTAATAAGCACGGGCGATCCAATTAGCAGACAGTCAAAATCCTGTGAACCGGCAGCATATGCCTCCCCTTTTTTAACCATGTAGCTGGCCTGTGCTTCTCCCTCACTCGGTGCTTGGACATATGGGATTCCAAGTGCATCAAGTAGTTCTTTGCTTTGCTTTACCATTTCATCTGTGAGCCTGCTTGTTTGCTGTGCTTTTGACCGTGCTTTTGCAATATCTCCCGCGTCCAGCGCTTCTTCCCATTCCTTTTCAGCTTTCTCTTTTCTTTCCCTACGTTGTTGAATTGTCTTTGCCTTTAGCGGATGTGGTTTTCCATCAAAAGAATAAACAGGGCGTATACATACATCTACCAAGTTGGCAGTACGATGAAAAAGACCAGATAGATGAGATGTAATTTCTCCATTTTGATCTTTTAATGGCGTTCCATCTCTTTGTCGTATACTTGCAAGGAACTGATACAAAACATTGTGAGCGTCAATGGCAATTACTCTATCATGAAGATCGTTGATTGAAATCGTTTCTTTTCTAAACAGTGATCCTATGTCTACTCCCATCTAAATCAGATTTCAGAATGCATGATATGAATATAGATTTTGCTTAGACGATACCTTTAAAGAAAGAAATTGCATTCCACCTTTTTAATGAAACGAGATCTTATTTCAATGCTTGATGTCAAAGACGACCTTGAAGAGATAATAGGTCTTGGAATTGATCTTAAAAGAAAGTCAAAAGGTGGTATGTCAATTGAAAAACTCAAGGGCAAAACTCTTGGTATGATTTTTGAAAAATCCAGTACAAGAACGAGAGTTTCTTTTGAAACTGGTATGACAAAACTTGGAGGTCATGCAATATTTCTTGGTAAAAACGATATACAACTCGGTCGTGGAGAAACAATAGAGGATACTGCAATTGTTCTTTCTCGCTATGTTGACATTATTATGTTTCGCGCTATGAAAAATGAGGATATGATTGAACTTGCAAAACATGCAACAGTATCAGTCATCTCAGGACTTGATGATAAGGAGCACCCGTGTCAGGTCGTAGCTGATCTTATGACAATAAAGGAGCATAAAGGAAAACTCAAAGGCCTGAACTTTGTGTATCTTGGAGATGGCGCAAATAATATGTCACATTCATATCTATTGGGTTGTGCAATTGCTGGGATGAATGTGAAAATCGTATCGCCGAAGAAATATTGGCCCGATCGGTTTTATGTTGATGAGGCAAAGAAGTTTGGTGTAAATGTAGAAATAACAGACAATGTAAAGGATTCAACAAAAAATGCAGATATTGTTGCAACAGATACTTGGGTTTCAATGGGCAATGAAGCGCAAAAACAACAAAGGCTCAAAGAGTTCAAAGAATACACCGTAAACAAAGAACTTATGAGCAAAGCAAAACCTGATGCGATATTTTTACATTGCTTGCCTGCATATTATAACTATGAAGTTACCAAAGAAGTTGCACATGGGCCACAAAGCGTTATTTTTGATGAAGCGGAAAACCGTATGTGGGCTCAAAATGCCATAATGGTAACACTTTGCAAATAAATTTTAGCTAAGGATTTTATCTAGCATTTTTTTCTCGTTTGCATATTTTATCTCTTGAGCGATTCTTCTACCTGTTGAAAGATCAGGTTGAATCAGTTCTGAATAAGGACTGCCCGAGATATATGGATTGGTCCCTGCTACAATTCTTGCAGATATCTCAAAGACTTTAAACTCAAGGTCTTCTGTAACAACAGTCTCAAGACAAAATGAACCAATTACCCCGCCAAATAAATCAAGGGATTTTTCAACAACTTCCTCACCCATTTTGAAAACTTTTGGAAGCAAAGACTCTCGTATAACAATTGGTATGTTGCCTGTTACAACAAATGTCGGATGGATTCCTAGCTCCTCTAATTCCTGAATGGACCCTAGACGTTGCACCTCATCTATTGTTGTCTCATCGCGTCTATCCATTGACAACAGTTGAAGGCTACCCTTGCTTAGTTTATATGCATCATTTTTTATTGGTGAGTAAAAATAATGAAGATAATAACGGGTGCCCATCACAAATTCTTGAATTACAAACGATTTATCTTTTTCTATCCTAGTTTTAAATTCTTCATATGTTTTTGCAATGAAAAAACCACGCCCCCCCTTGGCACCATGATATTTGACTATTACAGGACTGCTAATATCTTTTGGATTTTTAATTTCCTGAGGCATTGTAAGTCCAGCACCCTCAAGCCACTTTCTCTCCTTATTTCTATTAGATTCCCACATGAGAACATTCCGATTACCAAAAGTTGGAATGTCAAGAGTTGGAAACTTATCTGCACCAAGGTATTCGACAAAAGATCCATGGGGGACGATGATTACATTTTTTTCTCTTAGTTCTTCGGTTCTATCAAGAATTTCTTTATAATCGTCAACCATCATGAATTCATCTGGTCTACCTAGTGGAAACGCATCATAAAACTTCTTTTTCTCACCAACAGCAATACCTAGTGTTTTAAAGCCCTCTTTACGAGCACCATTAAAAATCTGCAAGCTAGAATGAGAGCAAACTGTTGCTATTGTAAGGTCTTTTTTGTCATATTCCGTAAGCATGTCGTTAATATTTATTTCAGTCATAAAGGCGACACCTTACAACCCTTTAATGAAGGCCTCTGCTTTAATAGTTTCGATAGGTGAAAACTATGTTTTTCCAAAATATGCTTTGACATGAGGCCGGGTAAGATAATAAAGGAAAAACAAACCAATCGGTATGGAAAGCGCATATAATATTGCCCCAATTGTCCATGCCCACTCTTTTCCCTTTAACAGGCCATACGGTAAGATAATCGCTGAGATGATAAATACTATTATGTAATAAGCCCACAACCATAAAACGATATTAACACTCATCAGGCTATAATACAGGCAAACAATGAAGATTGCGTTAACAATCATTATGAAAGATAGGATTGTTACTCCTAAAGGCCGGCTAGGTCTATGTGTTTCAGTGGGTTTTTCCTTAGTAGGTTCATTTAAAAACTCAAGTAGTTGTTTTTCGTTTTTTGTCAACTTCACATGCTCATTTTCTATCTTATCTTCAACTACTTGTCCAGGTTTTTCAACCCTCGCTTCTTTATCTTTTGAAAGACTGGCTAAAAATTTTTTATACTCATCTTCGGAGTCGAAGATAATAGGCATACCCTGATAACCACAATCCTTACAGACGTCTCTATTGACATATCCAGTCAATACTCCGTCACCCATTGTCCCCTGAAAAATATTTCTACTACCACACCTTGGGCATGCACTAATTCTCATTTCCAACTATCGCCAAACAGTAACAATTTTGTGCAACTTATACTTTTAGATAAGATATGTCAAAGAATGATGATAATAGTTGTACAACAATGCTTTAAAAACAAGAAAGCAGAACTACCAAGTGATAACTATGATGATTGTAGGACAGGTATCAAATCCCGAAGAAGCAAAGGAGATAACGTTTATAGCTAAACTTTTTGTTGTTGGCCAACGTGCAAGGGATTTGGCACGAGAAAGAAAAAATAAGTAATGCACATTATTTTTTCTACAATATCTTGAATTGCATTCCTCCCTGTTTTTCAAATTCATAATTTCAACACGATCTTTTACAAATTTCTCTTATTTTATCCAAAAAACCTTAATAGATTAAAGGATTGTATGAATACTTAGAAATATAAGAGAGCATATCCTGCTTTTAACTGGGGGACAGTAAATATGTCAGATCTTTATAGTTATAACAAAGGGAAAGATGAACAAACAATAATAAAGGCCGACATAGGTAAAAGGAGAAAGGAACGATTTGTTGAAAATCTTCGTGAAGGTGACGTTGTAAACGATTTTTTTGCTGTTAAAATGAAAAATCCGCCGCGAGCGTATAAACGCGGGACATGGTTTAGCCTAATTGCATCTGATAAAACTGGAGAAGTGGGCATCAAGTTTTGGGGCGGAGACAATAAGGATCGTGTGAAGCGGCTTTTTGATAGTTTCAAAGTTGGGGACGTTATACAAATACGTCTGGGGAATGTCGAAATCTATGAGGAAAAACCCCAGATCTCGATAAATGAAAACACGGGTGGAATGAGAAGATGTGGCCCTAATGAATACGATGTTAGCGACTTCTTGCCCTCGCTTGGAGAGGAGCGTGCAAAAGAATTATTTGAAATTGTAAAAGGGGAAATTAAAAATGTGGAAGATGAACAATTGAAAAAGCTTCTATCTTCGTTTTTTAGCGATTCTGAATTTGTAAATGAATATACTCATTCCCCTTCAGCCATGACGCATCATCATAACTATGTCGGTGGAAATCTTGAGCATAGCGTTGGCGTGATACGGCTTTGTAAAAACATTTGTGAAATGTATCCAGGGATTAATAGAGACATTGTTGTAACAGGCGCAATATTACATGACATAGGTAAACTCAAAGAGTACAAAACAACAGCATCCATTGACAAAACAGATGACGGTAATTTTATTGGGCACATAGCAATTGGAGATAGATGGGTAAGAGAAAAAATAAAAGAATTAAGGGACAACGGAGAAGAATTTAGAAAAGAAGTTGAAACACATTTATCTCACATGATGCTAAGTCATCATGGGAAGTACGAATTTGGTTCGCCAAGAATGCCAAAAACAATTGAAGCCTGTGTCCTGCATCAGGCAGATAACATGGATGCGCAAGTAAAAAATTTCATTCAGGTGATAGAAGAGGGCAAAAAAAATACCGAAGATGAATGGGGGTTTATTTGGGATTCGAATATAGGGCGGAAAAGACCGATGTATCTTGGGGACAATTATAGAAGTTGAAAAAATATGAAAAAAGACATGACCGAGATTTTGTGTTGCCCAACATGCAAAGGATATCTTGTCCTCAATATTGAAAAGGAAGAAAATGGAGGGGTTATTGATGGATCTTTTACTTGTAAAAAATGTAATTCTGTATATCTAATAGAAGATGGCATACCCAACCTTCTACCAAAATAAAAAATCAACTTTCCATAAATCTATTCATATCTTTCATAAGATTTTTTGACTCTTCAAGATCTTTTATGTATTGTTTAAAACGTGGTGCACGGCGATCAAGAATGATTGCTATTCCCCTATCTTTTTCATCACGAATAAGACGGCCAATAGACTGGAGTAATTTCCGTGCGGTTGGCGCCTCAACGATATATTCCCACCCCTTCCTAAATTTCATATCATAATATTGTTGTAAACCCCGTTGCCTAGCCGTTGGCTTAGGATACGGTATTCCAACAATTACAACTATTTCAAGTTCTTCAGCGGGAAAGTCAAGACCTTCTGAAATTCTTCCACCCATAACGGAAAACATGGCGGCCTTGTTTATTTTTTTAGATGCTGAAACTTTAAAATCACCGACAACCCCCATAAGTTCTGACTGGGACATGCCTCGTTCTTCAACATATAAAGAACGAGTGATAGACTCATTCAAGCCACCAAAACGGAATGAAGCCATTACATCAAAACTTGGGAAAAAAACCATTGTATTTTTAGAAAATGAGTTGCAAATTTCTGCGATGTATTTTTTCATTCTTGGAATGATCTCTTTATCTCTCGTTATTTCATCAAATTTTGTTGTTACGTCTGAAACAAAAAGTATCTTTCTATTATTCTTTGAAAATGGAGAAGGATATGAAACGAGATATGTGTCTTCTGGAAGGCCCATTGAATCTCGATATTCTTCAAGTGGTTCAAGAGTTCCAGACATATGAATTGTTGAATGAAAGTATTTCAAAATTTCTGCACCATATGCTGGGTCAAGACAAAACGCCTCAATTCTTGGGTTTTTCCCACTTGACGCGTCAACGACCAGCCTTACATATTGGCTTTCATCAAGACTAATCCAAGAATCCAAAAAAAGTCCAAGGCTGTGTAGATAAGATCTTGGAATTTTGTCTTCTTTTTGACGGTATTCCTGGATCTTTTCCCCATATGCAATAAGATCAGAGACGATATTTGTGAGAGTTTTACTTGTTATTTTAAATCTTGATAGAATCTCCGTTTCAAATTCATGTGATGGTATAAATGCATCACTTTTTTTATAGGGAGTTCGCCTAATACCATTTTCTAAAATACCATATATATATGTGTCTCGAAAATCACGTATAATATCATCCAGTGCTTTACAAAAACCAGACGCGGTTGATTTTCCATTTGAAAGAGATGGATCTCCATATTTTTCTGCCTCTAAAATGCAGTTATTTAGCATCCAAGAACTGAGTTGGGTTGAATACAAATCCCTTATATAATTTGGAAGGTTGTGTGCCTCATCGACAATTAAAATCATGTCATTCTCATCAACTGCTAGCAAGTCAAAAAGTAGATTTCTGATCATTAAATCAAATACGTATATGTATGGAACTACAACGAGAGATGCTTCTTTGACCATTTGTTTGTTTACTTCATATGGGCATAATTTATTTTTTTCACAGTAAGCAATTAACTCTTCCACCGTTGGAATATTCTTTTTTACCCATTCTATTACCTTTTCTAATTTCTCGGTATTTGTTACAAAAGTTCTATAATAACTGCAACCTTTTTTATCGGGCGTGTCTATCGTTTGTTTAACTTTTCTTTTTTGATTTGAACAAAATTTTGAAAGTTCTTCAGAAGACCCTTTGAATAGCTTAGGGTCTCCTTTGGCAAGAAGGCACATGTTTCCCCTACCCTGCAGGCCTATTCCAAAAATCTTTTCTTTATTTCTTCCAAGTTTTTTTCTGATTTCACGAAGTTCTAAAATTACCTGACGTTGTTGCGCATTTGTTCGAGTAGTATAGATTATTTTTTTATTGTTTTCTAGAGCATATTCTATGGTTGATGCAAGTGCGCATATTGTTTTTCCTGAACCTGTCCCCGACTCAAAAATTATGTCTTTTTTCTCGTTTAATATATTCTTTAAAGTCTGCGTTATTGCCACTTGATTTCTTCGCGGTTCGTAAGGAAAAAGCTCCATGATTAAAAGGAGGAATACAGATGTTAGTAAAAAGAGTTGCTGGAAGGATTGTTAAAAGTATTAAAAGCAAAAATTTATTCATGATTGGTTTAGAATGAATGGCGATGTGAAAAAGTTCTTAACAGCAATAATAGGCGGAATTTGTATTGTTTTTGGAGTTGTTTTTCTTTTTATGTGCTATATGAAGTCAGGTATGATCGCCCCGGGTAGTAGACATCCGGAACCAGTCCCAGTAATCCCTTTGATACTTGGTATTATCTTGATAGCTGTTGGAATAATTACTCCTTTGTTATACAAATTGATAGAGACGGAAAGAGGCACATGAAAGCACCAGTTGAAATAATCAAAAAGAATCTTAAAGATGAAATTTCATCGAAGCTGTTAAAAAAAATTCCTGATAAATGGGAGAAGGTTGGGGATGTTGTAGTAATAGTGTTACCTTCTGAACTTAATCGTTACAAGGAAACAATAGGAGAAAAATACACAGAAATACTAAACTGCAAGACTGTTCTAAACGATGTTGGAGGCATTTCTGGAGAATATAGAGAACCTAATGTTGAGATAATATATGGGTCGGAAAGAACAGAAACAGTACATAAAGAGAATGGAATAAGATACAAGTTAGACCTGCAAAAAGTCATGTTTTCTTCTGGAAATATTAGTGAAAGAAAAAGGATAGCGACAATTGCAGGTTCAAATGAAACTATCGTTGATTTGTTTGCAGGGATTGGATATTTTACTTTACCGATAGCGGTTTACAGCAGACCAAAAAAGATATTTGCAATTGAAAAAAACCCAATTTCTTATAACTATCTATGCCAAAATATCACTTTAAACAACGTCACAAATATCGTGGAACCGATACATGGGGACAATAGGAGCATTGCTCCAAAAAACATTGCTGACAGAGTGATCCTAGGTTATTTTGGTGACACGCACGAGTTTCTGCCTGTTGCCTTTGATTGTCTAAAAAAACATTGTGGAATTATTCATTATCACGACACGTTTCCAAATGAGAGCATTCCAGATGGCCCAATGAAACATGTAGAAAAGGTCGCCGAAAAATACAACAAATCTACCAAGCTTATGAAATATAAACGTGTAAAATCATATGCACCGGGTATCAGCCACTTTGTATTTGATATTAAGATAGGGGGAAAATGAAATTAATAGTTTATCATGCAAATGAAGATGATCCGAAGAAATGCAGTGCAAAAAAACTTGCCAAGTTTGGTTTTGTAAAACTAGAAACTAACATTCGTAAAACACCAAAAGACATGATATTATTGAATCCTTTTGCAAAAAAAAGCATTTCAAAAGAAGATCTACCTTCTGCAAAAAAGTATGGAATTCTGGCGGTTGACTGCTCATGGAAAAATGCCGAAACCAGTTTTGATTTTCTTGATAATAGAAATTACTCTAGGGCGCTTCCGTTCGTTGTGGCCGTAAACCCAGTTAATTATGGTAAAACTTTGAAGCTTTCAACACTTGAAGCTTTTGCTGCAGCCCTTTATATCTTAGATGAGGTTGAAAAAGCAGAAGAAATTTTGAATCTCTATAAATGGGGGCCTAATTTCTTGGTATTAAACAAGGAACCTTTAGAGGACTATAGAAGAGCGAAAACAAGTGAAGAAGTGATTGGGGCAATGAAACAATACATATAATCACACTACGTTTAAGTAACCATTTGGAATATAGTAGACAAAGTAAGTGATATCATCGGGGATTTTATATGAAAAGTGATCTTGAAATTTTCTTTAAACCAAAAAGTATTGCAGTAGTCGGTGCATCAAAAAACTCTACAAAAATAGGACATGCTGCACTAAAAAATATTGTAATATCAGATTATGAATGCAGAATATACCCAGTAAACCCTAAAGAAGATGAAATACTTGGCATTAAATGTTACAAAAATCTTGCAGCAATTCCTGGCAAAATTGATCTTGTTTTAGTTTCTGTCCCTGCAAAAATAGTACCGCGAATAATAAAGGAATGCGTAGAAAAAAAAGTAGAAAACGTAATCATTATTTCATCAGGATTTTCTGAATCGGGAAACTATGAAGGCGAAGAACAAATAAAAGAAATCATCAAAGGAACAAATACAAGAATACTTGGCCCTAACGTTATGGGATACAAAAACGCATCTGACGGGCTTGATGCATCGTTTGTCTTTGGAAACCCACGTAAAGGAAATGTGGCATTAATTTCCCAAAGTGGCGCACTAGGAATCGGGATGATATACCTTGCAAACAATGAGTTCATGGGCGTATCAAAAATAATAGGTGTTGGAAACAAACTAGATATTGATGATGATGACCTCATTGATTATTTTGCCAAAGACACTGAAACCAAAGTTATTGGGCTCTACATAGAAGGAATAAAACATGGACGAGCTTTCATGAATAGTATCAAAGCATGTAACAAACCAATACTTGTAGTAAAAGCAGGTAGATCAAGTGCAGGAGCACGGGCAACAGCATCACATACGGGATCCATGGCAGGCAGTGATAAAATATATGACGCTGCAATTAAACAGGCGGGTGGAATCCGCTGTCGAGACATCGTAGAACTGTTTGACATGGCAAGAGCACTGGATGGACAACCTCCAGCTCAAGGTAACAAAGTGGGAATTATTACTAACGGTGGGGGACTGGGCATTCTTTTAACCGATGCTTGTGAGGCAAATGGTTTAACAATCCCTAAGCTGTCGGCAAAAACCTATAAGAAAATCGATAAAATACTACCAGATCTGGTTAAACCAAACAATCCCGTTGATCTTGTTGCAGATGCAGGTTTTTATAGATACGAATTTGCGACTAAAACACTTTTAGAAGATCCAAATATCGATGGGGTAATAGTTGCATCTGTACACGGAGGATACGCGCGTCCAAAGGAGTTTACAGGTGCAATTCTTAAAATGGTCAAACAACAAAAACTTCATGAAGAATACAGCAAACCAATTCTTGCAACATGGGTTGGTGGAAGAGAATTTGAAGACCTTGTATGGGACCTCAAATCGGCAGGTGTTCCAATATATCCAAGCTCATGGAGAACAGCCAGATCCACGATGGCGTTATATCTGGAAGGAAAAAGAATAAAAAGAGAACAAAAAAATTAATCTACCCACTCAACACCTAATTCCTTTTCCCAATCTTTCCTAGAACCATCCCACTTTTCTGCTGTGTCTTTCTGAACACATTTTTTACAAATTCCAATTATTTTGAAGTAACAGGATTGGCAAACTGACTTGCCACATTTAAGGCATACATGTTTTGCAGTTTTTTTACCGCAAATTTGGCACATTCCTTTAGGCTTTCCTTTTTCAGACTGCTTTTTTTGTTCTTCTGGGGCATTCACATTTTTCGATTGTTCTGACCATTTTTGCAATTCCTCATTCATCTTAGTCTTTGAATCTTTGGACATTTGCCCTCATCTATTTATTAAGGCGATTGGTTCTTAAATATTTTTGTTTATGCTTTTTTTTATTCCTTTCCTATGAACAAAGTTTGCAAAGAAATGAAAGAAGGGGGTGAAAAGCATAAGTACTAGAATATGCCAAACAGTAAAACTTTCAAAAAACCAATTATACTCCATAACACCAACAAAATACAAAAAACTTGACATTAAAAAACTAAAAAACAAAACTCCAAGGATGAAATCCAGCTGATCAAATGGTATCCAGCTTGCCCCTCGCTTCTTGCCAACTCGCCTTTTAAAAAAACTTTCAATAATATCGCCCATTAGTGCACCGAAACATATAGAAAAGACTATTGGAATCATTAAAGGGAACCCGGTAAAGTCGTTGATCTCTATTGGAAAGTCTATCATTCTCCCAAACTTAGCAACAGCAGAAAAACCAAATCCTGCAGTCATTCCAATAAACGAACCAACAATTAGCCCCCTCCAGGTCTTTCCATCACCAAGGATACGTTTCCCATCCTTCCAATTCTTTCCAAAATCAATTGGAGTGCCCCCACCCACAAGTAAAGCAAAACCGTTGGCAAAATATGCAGGGAGCACAAGCCAAAGTGCCTGAATTATTATTTCGTAATATTGCATAATCTAGACTGTAAACGAAGATTATGCTAAAAAGCATTTGGAAAATAAAAGTACAAAAATTAGTCTTTCCTACTCAGCTTTAAACCTTTATAACAGAACTTGTTTGATCTTTTAACAAGACCTTTTAGAGAGAGATTTGAAAGGGCAAAATTTTCTGCAACCATATTTCCAAATCTTCCATCATCCCCAACAAATTCGAAAATGTCATTTTCAAGTTTTGCAAATTCTTTGTCGTTCAAAGATGCAACTGTGAAGATTTCGCTTATTTCGTTCACGGGGCAGGAGATATTGATATTAAAAGCAGAGTAGTATGAACGGTATTTTTTTTGGGGTCTACCATTTATTCCTTCGTCAGGAGTTGTCCATTTGGTTTCTACCAGTTTCATTTTATCGAAGTATTCAAGAGCCTCTTCCCCAGCATCGCCGTATTTCTCTTTTATTTCACTTAATTGCTTCCATTCTCCTAATAGTTCATTGAAAACTTGTTTTTTTACATTGTTGCCAAAAGCCCTGAGAAGCGGAACTAAGTCAGTGGAATCGTTTACTACTTTTGTGCGCATCATATTATCATAATCCTTTATATACTACAACATAAGCCTCTATATTTAATGTTTTTGTATATAATTTTTATTATCTTAATAAATGGATAAAATATAAAGTTTTGCACTGGGGATCAGGGCTGTCAACTGTTGAACAAATTCTCTCATGTCGGAGAAAGTGGACTTGTCGGGATTTGAACCCGAGGCCTCCTCCATGCCAAGGAGGCGATCTTCCGAGCTGATCTACAAGCCCAATAAGCAACACTAAACCAAGTTTAGCAAATAAGATTTGCATATAAAAAAGTATTATTAGACGTTACACCATCTTTTAGTTTGAAATGAGGCAAAAAGAACTAGAAATGACTTTGCAGAAAGTACCAATCTTTAGAGACCCATCTCCAAATCTTGAACAATATATCACTCCAGCAAATATCGCTGCCGATATAATATTCACAGCATATCAGTTTGGGAATATTGAAAATAAAATAGTTCTTGACCTGGGTTGCGGCACAGGAATTTTTTCAGTTGGCATTTTCTTAGTGGGTGCCAAAAAAGTCATTGGGATAGATGTTGATAAAGACTGTATAGATGTTGCAAAAGAATTTGCAGGAAAAAACAATCTAGAAATAGAATTTCTAATTCAAGACGTCAATAACATTAGTCTTAAATGTAACACTGTTGTTATGAATCCACCGTTTGGCGCTCAAAAAAGTAATCAAAAAGCAGACAGGAAGTTTATCGAAAAAGGATTTGAAGTCGCACATGTAATTTATTCTCTTCATCTTTCAAAAACCATACCTTTTATTGACAAAATGGTTAAATCACTAAAAGGCAGAATTGATTACTCTAAAGATTATGTTTTTCCAATGAAATCAACACACAGTTTTCATGAAAAAAAAGTTGTAAACTATGATGTAACATTACTGAGGATTATTACAAAGACATGAGTTAAAAATGAGTGGGATAAATATAATTAACGTGTTGCTTTTATCTGTAATTGTTTAAATAGAGTTGAACTTATGAAAAAATCAAGACAAGAAAATCAAAGAATTGGTGTTTTTGTAGACGTGCAGAACATGTATTACTCTGCAAAAAACTTATACAAAGCAAAAGTTAATTTCAAAACATTATTAATAGATGCAATAGCTGAAAGAAGGATAATACGAGCGATTGCATATGTTATAAAAGCAGATGTGAAAGATGAAAATACATTTTATGATGCTTTAGAAGAAATGGGTTTTGAGGTGAAAAGTAAGGATCTGCAAGTTTTTTATGGTGGTGCAAAAAAGGGGGATTGGGATGTTGGAATAGCAATGGATGTTATGAGACTTGCACCAAAACTTGACACAGTCGTCCTAGTAAGTGGTGATGGTGATTTCTCAGATTTGTTAGAACATGCAAAAAGCCTAGGTTGCAGAACTGAAGTTCTTGCATTTGGTAAAACAACATCTCATAAGTTAATGGAAGTCACGGATTTATTTATCGATCTTGACAAGGATAAGAAATACCTTTTAAGAAAGGAAAAATAGTCGTCTGTGTTTTATCCGAAAATATAATAATAGGGTGTTATATCCTGTTTCAACTTATAAACCAATAAAAAACATAAGAAGGGATTAAAATTGGTGCGAACGAAAACAAAGAAGTTTAGAGGATCAATGACCCATGGCAGAGGTAAAAAGGGTGGCCGCGGTGCAGGATTACGTGGAGGAAGAGGAAACGCTGGTTTATTGAAGCATAAGTTTATGTACATGACAAAATACATGCCAGATCATTTTGGTAGGCATGGTTTTAAAAGACCTCAGAGCACATTAAAGAAGGAGAAAACAATTAACGTCGGTCAACTGGAGGAGAGATTCCCAGGCAAGAAGGAAATCAACCTAATAGAGGAGGGTTACGATAAACTTCTCGGTGGGGGAAAATTGACCGATAAAATAAAAGTCAAAGTCGATTCGGCATCTGGAAGGGCTGTCGAAAAAATAAAGGAGCAGGGTGGAAAGGTGATACTACCTAAGCCTGAATTTAAAGAACAATCACCAGAAGAATCAACTGAGTAGACACTAAAAATTTTGGATTCGAAACAATGGCAGAAGAAAAAAAGAGCAGGTTGCACATACTTAAACCAATTATTGAGAGATGGCCCGCTGTTTCAAAACCTGAAGGGCATGTAACATTTCGAACGAAAATAATGTGGACCATTACTTGTCTGACTCTTTATTACATTTTGACGAACATTATGATTTTTGGGCTTGAGCCTGGTACGATCGACTTGTTCGAACAATATCGATTCATCATGGCAGGTGCCTCAGGATCAATCATGCATCTTGGTATAGGGCCCATCGTAACTGCATCCATTATTCTGCAGTTGTTCGTCGGTGCAAAAATTATTAATCTTGATCTTACTAAGAAAGAAGATAAAGCAATCTATCAGGGTACACAAAAAATCCTTGTTGTTGTAATGATTGTTGTTGAAGCGGTTCCTCAGATATTTGGATATCTTGTCCCTTCAGGAAAAGGAGTTTTTATTGAGACGGGGCAATTAACCTCTGGTCTTTATGGGTTAGTTGGTTCTGGATGGGCTGAAGCGGTTATTGTCATACAATTATGTTTAGGTGCTTTTCTTGTATTCTTCATGGACGAGTTGATATCCAAATGGGGGATAGGCTCTGGAATATCACTATTCATTGCTGCTGGTGTTTCTCAGTCTCTATTTACAGGACTTTTTAGTTGGCTACCTGTACAGGGTGGAGGGTTAGCAGCATTGAGCTTGACAAACCCACCGGGGGGTGTCATTCCTGGCACTTATTTCATGGCAACACACATGTCCCTTAGCGAAGTCATGGGAGGTGGATACCAAATAATGTTTATGGGATCTCCACAAATTAGATATGAAAATGCTATCGTGCCTCTATTGGGCACGATTCTGATATTCTTTATTGTCGTATATGCCGAATCCTCACGTATCGAGTTACCTCTTGCACATGGAAAAGTTAGAGGAGCGAGAGGCAGATATCCGATTAGATTGATCTACGCATCAAACATTCCTGTTATCTTGATGGCAGCGCTTCTTGCAAACATAAACATGTTTGCATTACTTTTGTGGAGGGCAGGAGGTAAAGTTCCTCTCCTGGGTGGACAATGGTGGGTAGGAAAATACGATTTAAGTGTAGGCACTCAGGCTCTTGCTGGAGGTGCATGGTACCTAAGTAGTCCTGGAGGGGTAAATAGTTGGCTGTTGCCAATTTTGGCCGGCGGCTATGGTGGACATGCACCATGGCAGTTTGCAATTAAGGTTATTCTCTATCTATCAGTTATGATCTTTGGATCGGTTCTTTTTGCCAAATTCTGGATTGAAACAACAAATATGGGGCCTACTGCAGTTGCAAAACAAATCCAGAGTTCTGGAATGCAAATACCGGGTTTCAGAAGAGATCCGCGAGTGCTGCGGAAGGTATTAGAACGGTATATACCTGTTGTTACAGTCATCGGCGGAGCGGCAGTAGGTGCGCTTGCTGGTTTTGCAGATTGTATCGGAACTCTTGGAAAAGCCAGTGGTACGGGTGTTCTTCTTACTGTAGGCATTATTATCCATTTGTATGAAGATATCGCCAAAGAACAGGCAATGGAAATGCACCCTGTACTGCGTGGATTCTTCGGAAATGATTAAAACAATTGGTGAGGAAAAGATATGGGCGTAATAGTCGTAACAGGTATACCTGGCGTTGGAAAAACAACGGTTATGAAAAAAGCTGCGGAAGGTATGGACATACAGTTTGTTACTTTTGGGACAGTAATGGTAGACATAGCAAAAGAAATGGGCCTAGTACAAAACAGGGATGATATGAGAAAACTTACCCTTGAACAACAAAAGAATTTACAGATAAAAAGTGCGGAAAAAGTGGCCAGTATGGGCAACGTTATCCTTGATACGCATTGTACGGTCAAAACACCAAAGGGCTACATGCCAGGGCTGCCTGAATGGGTTGTAAAAAAAATTAATCCAACAGCAATTGTTTTAGTAGAAGCAGATGCTGAAGAGATCTATAACCGACGGGCTGGCGATAAAAGTCGCAATCGGGATCCGGACACAAAGGAGCAAATTGAAGAACACCAATTAATGAATCGCGCTGCCGCTATGGCATACGCAGCACTAAGTGGTGCAACAGTAAAGATTATATTTAATCATGATAATGCAATTGAAGAAGCTGTAAAACAGACTGCACCTGTATTAAAATGAAGGTGATAAATATGAGAAAAATAGATAACAAAGCAGCACAGGGAAGTCAGCTTATTATGCTGATGATGCTCATGTTTCTTATGATATTTATCTTTGGAAATCAAAGTATCGCTAATTTGATTGCGGTTACTTTAAACTCCGTGTTCTATCCTCTTATCGGCTTCGATGGAGATTATCCTATTTTAACGATTGCACTTGCTGGAATTATGGTTGTATTTCTTTCTAGCTTTTTTCAAAATCTTTTTACAGACTGGAAGAAAATGGGAGAAACACAAGAAACGTCAAAAGCATTTCAAAAAGAGTTGTCTGTAGCCCGCAAAAGTGGAAATACAAACCGCGTGAATAAATTAATGAAGATGCAGCCTAAAATAATGAAGATGCAAACTGAGACTCAGAGCAATTCAATGAAACCAATGATGTTTTTGTTCGTGTTTATTGTTCCAATATTTATGTGGCTTAGGTTCTTCCTTGGAAATTTACCATATTATTATTTTACATTACCATGGGCAGATGGTATTTCGCTTTTTGATAAGCCCATTTTAATGCAAGCATGGCTCTGGATGTACATGATATTTTCTTTTGTGCTTGGCCAAATCATAAGACTTGGTATGAAGTACATAACTTGGTCAGATTGGTGGAAAAATACGAAAAGTAAAATAATTCCATTTTCTAAGTAAATTGAATATGTCAATAATTACAATAAGTGGAACGCCTGGATGCGGCAAATCAACCGTTGCAAAACTTTTGGAAGAGAAAACAGGACTTAAATACGTTTATTTAGGGATGATTTTCAGAGAACTTGCGACAAAGCACAATATGAGCCTAGAAGAATTTGGGAAATATTGCAAAGAACATGAAGGAATCGATAAAAAACTTGATGGCGAACAACTTAAGATTTTGAAAAGTGGAGACGTTATTTTAGAAGGCAGACTTGCTGGATGGATTGCGCATAAAAACAATATTGCTGCATTAAAAGTCATGATTGACGCAGATATTAAAACAAGGGCAAGTAGAATTCAAAAGAGAGAAGGGGGCAACCTAAAGCAACAAGAAAAAGAAATGCTTGAAAGAGAAGAATGTGAAGCAACTCGCTATAAGAAATATTATAACATTGATCTAAAGGACATCTCGGTATATGATGTAGTAGTAAACTCTAAAGATAAAACACCTAATGAAATTGTAGACATTATCCTAAAGAAGTTTGATAAATAAACGATTTATATATGTTTTATATTCTGTTGATTTCAATGACTAGTCAAAAATATATATTGCCTTCGGATAAAAAACGAAAGAGATTTCTAAAGGCACAAGCAAAATCAAATGAAAATTATGGGGTTGCACCTCAGAAAAGAACTGTTAAAGACTTGTTGAATAACGGAATTATTATTATTGACAAACCAAATGGACCTACATCTCATCAAGTTGATGCCTGGATACGGAATATCCTTGAAGTGGAAAAGGTGGGACATGGCGGGACGCTTGACCCAAACGCCACGGGGGTTTTACCTGTTGCAATAGGTAGTGCGGCAAAATCACTGCAATTTCTTCTTACTGCAGGAAAAGAATATGTTGGCATAATGAAGTTACATAAAGATGTTGATGAAAAAAGAATTTTAGATGTAATGAAATCTTTTATTGGAGATATTGAGCAACTTCCCCCAGTCAGATCTGCTGTAAAAAGAGTAAGAAGAAAAAGAAGGATTTACTATCTTGATGTGATTCAAATAAAAGGTAAAGAGGTTTTATTCCGAGTTGGATGTGAATCGGGAACTTATGTGAGAACGCTCTGTGTGAATATTGGTAAAAAACTTGGTTGTGGCGCAAACCTTGCAGAACTTAGAAGAACAAGGGTAGGGCATTTAAAGGAAGAAGATACAGTAATTTTGCATGACCTAAAAGATGCATATGAATTTTTTAAAAAGGATGGAGATGAAAATGTAATTAGATCTGTTGTCCACCCTATAGAAAAATTATTTGATCACCTTCCAAAGATTATAATCAGGGACTCTGCAGTAGATGCAATTTGCCATGGTGCGTGTCTTGCAGTTCCTGGCGTAGTTGAAGTTGACTCGGGTATCAAAAAAGGAAAGAATGTTGCTATCTTCACTTTAAAGGGAGAAGTCGTTGCTATTGGGAATTCACTTATGTCAACTGAAGAGATTATTCAAAAAGACACAGGAGTATGCACAAATATAGATAGGGTTGTATTGAAAAAAGGGACATATCCTTCCATCTGGAAAAAGTCTTAAAGGAGCGCTTTATTCCCTGTATTTGTCCTTGCCGAGGTGGCCCAGCCCGGAACGGCGCGAGACTGGAAATCTCGTGGGAGCAATCCCTCAGGAGTTCAAATCTCTTCCTCGGCGTTATTTTATCTAAAGTCATTCTCAACTACGACATATATCTGTAAAAATGGAGATATGAGGAAAAAGTAAAAGAGCGGGTTTTTAGTTACTGTGTTTTAATGACCGGGGGAAGTTATTCAAATATTAGTTTTCAAACATTTTATGCGTCAAAAGAAGAGATAAACTGTCCTTTAATAGCAGATATTGTCAAAACCGGTAAAAGGCTCAAGGATTCTGAATTGCTACAAGATTCTTCAGCGGTTATAAGTATTGGTTATGGACGGCGTATTTTAATAACTGGAAATATTAAAGATTATAAAAATATTAAAAGAGAGGAAATGCTAGAAGTGGCCGATTACGATCCAGTAAAAAGGAACTTATTGATTTTGGGGCCAACTGAACCAAAACTTGAAACACCAATACATTGGATGATTCATAATGCAAGAAACGAGGTAAATGCAATTATTCAAATAAACAGCAGTTCTTTAGAAGAAAAACTGAGAGATAAATACCCATCAACAGAAAAAGAATATTTACCTGGAACTTTTGAACTTATAATGGAGATATTAAAAAAATTGAGAGAGAGCAAAATTGTTGTGATAAAAGGCCAAGGGGCTTTGTTTGTTGGAAGTAATATCAATGATGTTGAAAAACTGGTGGTTGATACCTGTGAGGGTTTAAAATGAAAATAGAAGGAAAAGACAGTAAGGCGTTATGGTTTGAAAATAATGCGATACGATTTATCGATCAAAGAAAACTTCCATATAAACTAGAGATGTTTACTGCGAAAACTGTTGATGAATGTGCTTTTGCAATTAAAGATATGGTTGTGCGCGGGGCACCAGCTATCGGTGCAGCAGCGGCATATGGAATGGTCCTTGGAAAAAACGATGTTGAAAAAACTGCAGATGACCTTCGTAAAACAAGACCGACAGCTTACGATCTGTTCTACGCAATAAATTACATGGCTGAAAAAATAGAGTCAGGAGAAGATCCACTAATCGCTGCAAATGATTATGCTAAAGACATAATTGACAGATGTAGAAGAATTGGGGAAAACGGTGAAAAACTCATTAAAAATGGCATGAATATTCTAACACATTGTAACGCAGGAGCTCTTGCAACAGTTGATTATGGTACAGCTCTTGCTCCGTTTAGGGTTGCAAAAGAAAGAAATAAAAAATTCTTTGTTTTTGCTGATGAAACAAGACCAAGATGCCAAGGACTTTTAACAGACTGGGAACTAGAACAGGAAGGAATTGCCCATTGTGTTATTGCAGACAATGCTGCAGGACATTTTATGAAAAATGGTGAAATAGATATGGTAATTACCGGCGCAGACAGAATTGCAAACAATTATGATTTTGCAAATAAAGTCGGGACATATGAAAAAGCAGTTCTTGCAAAAGAAAACGACATTCCGTTTTATGTTGCAGCACCAATAAGTACTTTTGATAAAAGCATAAAGAGTGGAGATGAAATCGTAATTGAAGAGCGTGGAAGAGAAGAACTTGCAAAAATAAACAATTGTACAATTATGCCAGATTATACCAACGTCAGAAACCCTGCATTTGATGTCACACCTGCAAAATACGTAACAGGGTTTATTACAGAAGAAAGGATTAAAAAGTTATAATGTAATAAGAGGCAAAAACAAATGGTAACTGTAAAAAAACCAAGCGAAGAAGAGATTAAAGAGTTTGAAACCTGGCCGATTTGGGAAAAGAAAGTTTCAGAATTTGACTGGGAATATGGTGAAAAAGAAACTTGCTATATCTTAGAAGGGAAAGCACAAGTGTTTGACGAGGCAAGTTCCATCATTGCAGAATTCGGCCCAGGCGATGTTGTTGTGTTTGAGCCAGGCCTAAAATGCACTTGGAAAATAATTGAAAACATGAGAAAGCATTACAACCTTGGTTAGTTTTTTATTTCTTTTTTGGTTTTTTCTCAGGACACTCTGGGTTAATACATAACTCCCATGGCCTTTTTCCTTTTGATACTACTTTTATCACAGGCGCTCTGCATTTAACACATGGCGCCCCTAAAGGTATAATTCCTCCATTTTGAGGTATAGAATAAGTATTCTTGCAATCTGGGTAACCTGTACAACCTACAAAACGCTTCTTTTTCCGTGATACTCTAATCACCATATCCTTCCCACATTTAGGGCATTTTCCAACAGTATTTTGCTTCTGGTTTGCAGATCTGATACCTGTTTTAATTTTCTCTTTATCTTTCTCCAATTCTTCCATCACTTTTGTAAGCATCTCTCGCGATTCGGTTACTGTTTCATTAAGAGTTTTTTTACCTTCTGCAATTTTGCTCATATCCTCTTCTAATTTTGCGGTCATCTTTGGTTTAATAACGTCGCATCCTTCCATTGCATCAATTACTGCAATTCCAATTGGCATAGGGGAAAGTGGTTTTAATTTTACATACCCCCTGTTATTTAATTTGTTTATTATTTCGTGTCTCGTTGACTTTGTCCCAAGCGATAGCTGCTCCATTTTAGCAATAAGCGATCCCTGGGTGTATCTTGCCGGAGGCTTGGTCTGATCTTTCTTTAATTTAATGCTTGAAATGGTAACGGTTTCCCCTTTAAACAGCTCTGGAAGAGGCTTTCTCTTTTCCTTAAAATATGTATAAATAGCCCTCCAATTTGCTTCGATTATTCTGTAACCGCTTGTTTTAAAAGACTCCCCAGAAATATCAAGAGAAACACCAACAGTTTCAGATATGGCATCTTTTGCAAGTGTTGCCAAAAATCTACGACAAATAAGTTCATATATTTTTTGTTGTTCCGTTGTAAGTTTTTTTCCAGATGGAGAACCAACTGGGTGTATTGGCGGATGGTCTGTCGTCTTCTTTTTACCTCTTGTCGGATGGCTCCTCCCGTTTGTAATTACTTCGTTTACTTCTTTTGAAAATGGTGAATTTTTTAGTTTTTGTAAAATACCTTTAATATTCAGTGAGGGAGGGTAAACAGTGTTATCAGTCCTTGGATATGATGTAAGACCTGCCATATATAACTCTTCAGCAACAGTCATTGCCCTCGAAGCTGAAAAACCAAGATAGGATACGGCCTGTAAAAAAGTTGTTGTACTAAATGGAGATGGAGGATATTCTTTCACTTCTTTCTTATCAACTGTTTTTACTTTTGCACCTGTTGCGTCCTCTATCTTTTCATAAATTTGCTTTACCTTGGTTTCATCCCAAAATTGTCCTTCAATGTGAGTTGCGTCAAATGTCTTGTCTTTTTTGAGCGAAGCAACAATCTTCCAAAATGTCTTTGGTTCAAAAGTCTGTATTGCTTTCTCACGCTCTACGAGCAATGCTAATGTAGGAGATTGCACCCTACCAACAGAAAGAAATTCTCGCCCATAACGTTGCGAAGTAATCGAAATAAATCTAGTTAAAACAGCACCCCATATGAGATCTATCGTCTGGCGAGATTCCCCGGCATCTGAGAGATAATAATCAACTTCCTCCAGGTTGTCGAATGCAGATTTTATTTCATAAGGAGTTATCGTACTAAATTTTGCCCTTTTGATAGAGTTTATGCTCTTATTGTACTCTTTTAATAAATTGATTACCTCGACACCTATCAGTTCTCCTTCTCGATCAAAATCTGTTGCAACAATTAAAAATGGGTTTTGATCAACAAGTGATTTTAAAGCGGCCGCAATTGTCTTTTCGCTGACTTTTTTACAAGGTTCTACTTCAATTAGATCTTTTGGGGATATCTGATTCCATTTGTTATACCCTGCGGGGTAATCAAGATTTATTATGTGACCTCTGAGACCAACAACTCTCCAAGTCTCTCCATCTTTAGTAAATTCATAAACGGGAGTTTTTCCAACTCTTAGAGTTTTTAATTTTCCTCCTGAAAGAATATAGGCAATACGGTTTGCGGCTATGCTTTTTTCACAGATTACGAGTTTCATTTTGATTCCGATTTTATTTCGTTGTGAACATAAGAATGATATATAATTAGTTTACGATGGTCGAAACTATTAATTAATCTCATCACATTCTCCGGGTTTGATAACATGAAGATTCAGGTGATAATGGGTTCAAAGTCAGATATGCCAATTGCCGAGAAGGCAAAAAAAATACTGAATGAATTTAGCGTTGAATATGATATAAAAGTGGCATCTGCACACAGAACGCCAGATGTCTTGGAAAAACTTGTTAAGGAATGCAATGCCGATGTTTTTATCGGGATAGCAGGTCTTGCTGCAGCGCTTCCTGGCAGTATCGCAGCCCATACCACCAAACCAGTTATTGGGGTTCCTGTTAGCGGAAAGGTGAACCTTGATGCTATTCTTTCAATTATTCAAATGCCGCCAGGGATGCCTGTAGCTGCAGTAGGCCTCGATCGTGGAGACAACGCAGCGCTTCTTGCAGTTGAAATACTTTCTACAAAGGATAAAAAATTGGAAGGTGAAATGAAAGAATACAGAAGGAAAATGAGAGAGAGGGCTCTTTCAAAGCAGTGATTGAAAATGTTTGATGCAAAAAAATTCATCGATGAAAAGGTTGCGAATATAAAAAAAGAAGTTACTGGAAGGGCACTTATTGCATTCTCAGGTGGGGTGGATAGCGCTGTTTGTGCTGCACTTGTCAACGAAGCAATAGGAGATAGGTTAGTTGCTATTCATGTTGACACAGGATATATGCGTAAAAATGAATCTGAGAATGTTAAAAAATTAATGAAAAACATTGGGCTTAACTTTCACTCTATAGATGCAGGTAAAGAGTATTATAATGCATTAAAAGGAATTGGTGACCCTGAAAAGAAACGTAAAATTATCGGTGAAAAATTCATAAGACTTTTTGAAAGGGTTGCCGAAGAAGAAAAAGTTGAGAATCTTGTACAGGGAACAATTGCACCAGACTGGATAGAATCAGGTGATGATCTAAGAGATACAATAAAATCTCATCATAATGTTGGTGGCCTTCCAGAAAACATGAAACTGAAACTTGTAGAGCCTCTACGAGATCTTTATAAGGATGAAGTACGAAAGGTTGCAAGAGAATTGAATGTCCCGGTTTCTGAAAGACAACCATTCCCTGGACCGGGACTCGCAATAAGAGTCATGGGTGAAGCAACACCTGAAAGAACTGAAGTTGTTCGTGAAGCATGCGACATTGTTGAAAAAGAAATCGAAAAAGCAGCAAAGGATGGGCTAATGAAACTTCCTTGGCAGTATTTTGCCGTACTTCTGCCAGTGAAAACAGTTGGAGTGCACGGGGATAAAAGAGCATATGGGGATGTAATAGCAATCCGTGCAGTTCAAAGTCTTGATGCTATGACGTGCCAATTTAGTGAAATACCAAGCAACATAATTGACAGGATCTCAACAAGAATTACAAATACTCTTGGGGACAAAGTAAGTCGTGTGGTATATGACGTTACAAATAAACCCCCCGGAACAATAGAGTGGGAATAATGGTAAAAATTTACGTTGTTGACAATGGCGGACAGTGGACTCATCGTGAATGGCGTGTTCTGAAATATCTTGATGTTGACACAAAAATCGTTCCAAATACTACTCCTTTTTCAGAAGTTAAAGATGCAGATGGTCTTGTGTTGTCTGGTGGTGCACCAAGGATAGGAATAGAAACATCCCTTGGCAATTGTGCCGAGTACTTGGAAAAAGCAAATTGCCCCATACTTGGAATATGTGCAGGGCATCAATTCATAGCTAGATTTTTTGGAGGAGATGCGGAACCTGCAAAAGCTCCTGAATTTGGCAAAATTGAGATGACTAGACTTATTGACGGCGATTGCTTATTTGAGGGGGTTGCAAAAAAATCAATTGTATGGGAATCGCATAATGACGAAGTAACTGTAGTTCCCAGCTGTTTTGAAATACTTTCAGAAAGTGAAAATTGTAGAGTGCAGGCAATACAACATAAAGAAAGGCCGATCTTTGGAGTTCAATTTCATCCAGAAGTTGAACATACAGAATATGGTGAACGTATTTTCAAGAACTTTGTAAAAATATGTTAAAAGTGAATGATTTTATTTCCATCTTTTAAAAAGATTGTTTTCAATTTGTAATTGATCAAGTATTTTTCCAACGATAAAAGAAACTAAATCATCAATTGACTTTGGCTTATGATAAAAACCAGGCATTGCAGGCAAAATTGTTGCACCTGCAAGTTTTGCTTTTCTCATATTTTCGATGGAAGGTAGATCAAGAGGAGTTTCTCTTGGAACCAAGACTAATTTTCTTTCTTCTTTAAGCATGCAACTTGCAGCCCTAGAAGTAAGTGTATCACCATAACCATTAGCAATAGCTGAAAGGGTTTTCATGCTGCAAGGACAAACAACCATTACATCCAGTTTAAATGAACCTGATGCGGGACCGGCAAATAAATCATTATTTTCATAATAAAAATCAGCTTTTTTCTTTAAATTCTCAAAAGAAATCCCTGTTTCGTGCTCAAGAATTTTTTTTGCCCCTTCAGACGCGATAAGATGTACTTCTACATTTGAGTTTTTAAGTTCATCTAGAAGTTTTACGGCATATATACTACCAGACGCTCCACCAATTGCAAGTAAAACTTTCATAATTCTAACTATTCTTCTATTGCTTTTATAATTTCCCTCAGGGTGCTTTCAACATTTTTATCCTTTTCGAAGGTGGTTCCAGTAACAATTATGTCTGCACCAGCTACTGCTTTTTCTTTTGCTGTTTTTGCATCACGAATACCACCTCCAACAACTAGAGGAATAGCTACGGTTTTCTTTACTGCTACAATCATCTCATTCGAAACGGGATCGGGTGCTCCTGAACCAGCTTCAAGATAAAAGAATTTCATACCAAGATACTCTGTTGCAAGACCATAGCCTACTGCAGTTTGTACATCATCTCTTTTTACAATATCTACTTCACCCACTTTTCCTGCCGTCATTCCTGGTTCTACAATAAGATAGCCCATAGGAATTGGCTCGATTCCAACATGTTTTATGAATGGGGCACCTTGAACATGTTCTCTTATGACATATCCAAGATTTCTAGAGTTCAAGAGACTCATAAAGAAAATTGCATCTGCATGTTTTGAAAGAAACTTTGCCCCTGATGGAAATAAAATAACTGGTAGTTTTGAATTTGCCTTAATTGCTTTTACAGTTTCATCGACCTGCTCACTAGATACAAGGGTTGATCCTCCTACCATCATAGCAGACGTTCCTGCATCTTCTGCAATTTTTGCAAGCCTTCCCGCTTCATCAGGAGTTTGATCTTCAGGGTCAAGTAAGGAGAAGTGTAACTTCTTTTGACTTACCTTTTTTAATAAATCATCTGTGATTGTCATTGTTACGCCGTAATAAAAGAAACTATTTAAAATTTTTATATATGGATAGGATAAGCATTGTATTGACCTATGAAATAATGTGTTCGATTATATCCATATTACAAGCAGCAATTACGCTTCTCCTTTCATCGAGATTTAAAGGCATATCAAGGTCTCTTCCCAAAACATCTGTAACTGCCCCTCCCGCCTCCCTTACAACAAGCGTGGATGCTGCAATATCTATTACTCTCATGTATTCCTTTCCAACGACATAATAATCAAGTGCACCAAGTGCAACCATACACATTTCAAGACTGGCAGAACCAAGCGATCTAACTTTATCCTTTTTTGCAAGTTTTAAAGTAAGTTTATCATAATTTTTACCAAGGGTTAGACATGAAAGAACTTCGTTGTCTGGTATTTCTGGTGCAGCAAAACGCTTTTCATTGTAATATGCCCCATGGCCTTTTTCTGCAACGAAAGTTTCCCCCGTAGGAATGTTTTTGACAATGCCGTACTCAATATCACCAAGACTTGATTTTCCAACTGCAATAGACACGGAATAAAAAGGAATTCCTCTATATGCGTTTCTTGTCCCATCAATTGGATCTAAAACAAAAGTATACTTTCCTCCATGATCTAAAAATCCTGCCTCTTCGCTTAATACATTTACTTTGATTTTTGAGCGCTTGATAATCTTTATAGCAACATCTTCGGCAAGTTTATCAATATATTTTGTTGGTGTCCCATCAGCACCTATGCCAATATTTGTACCAAACTTATGAAATTCTTTTGAATTTACTTGCCTTACTTTTCTATAAATTGCATCAGCAACTTTTTGTGCAAGTAATTTCAATTCATCATCCATATTCTATCACCAACTTAAGATAGAGCATAAATCCCCGCAACAGTAAGAACTGTTGTAATTGTTGCAGCGATTAAAACTCCAATGAATATTGTTATAATGGATTTTGTAAACTTAAGGTCAAATAAATATGCAATCAGTGCACCAGTCCAGGCACCTGTAAATGGCAAAGGTATTGCTACAAACAATAGCAAACCAAGGTGTTCATATCTGCGTATTTTCGCATCAGCCCTTTTGCGAGTTCTTGCAAAGAGTCGGTCCATCAGATTTGCCCAGAATTTGAAGTTTCTAAGAAATTTTTCCACGTGCTTAAAAGATAATAGGATGAATGGGACGGGCACCATATTTCCAATAACTGCAATAGGATAAACCTGCCACCACTCGAGACCTAAATCAAGTATCGTAAAAGGAATGACATATCTTGATTCAAGCCAGGGAACCATCGAAAAAAAGAAGATTTTAAACCATACTGGAAGGAAATCTAACATTTTTATTCTCCAACAAAGTTTCCGAATCCTTGGCTTACCTGCATTTCTCCATCTTCTATAAGTTTTTCTCCTCGGACAAAAACATGAGTTGGAAATATTGCAGGGAATTTCTCAAATGGTGTCCAACCACATTTTGAATGAAGCGTGTCTGATTTTATTTTGCTCTCCTTTTTGATATCTACGACAACAAAATCGGCATCTCTTCCAACTTCAAGTTTGCCTTTTGCAACATCCATAATTCTGGCAGGATTCTCACAGACGAGTGAAATAACTCTTCGAAAAGAAATTAGTTCTTTTTTTGCAAGATATAGATACAGCGGGAACATTGTTTCTACGCCAGGTATTCCAGACATGGCTTTATCAAAATCACAGTCCTTTTCATCTTTAGTGTGGGGGGCATGATCTGATTCAAGAACGTCAACAATTCCATTTTTAGCCGCTTCAAATAACGCCTCTTTGTCAAAATTTGTTCTAATTGGGGGATTGACTTTGTAAAATGTCTGCGCTTGTGTATTTTCGACGCTTAAAAGAGTGTGATGTGGAGTTGCTCCGCAGCTAACGTTATTTGGCCGGTTCTTAAGAATTTCGAGCCCCTCAATTGAAGAGAGGTGACAAATATGTACCTTTAAATCTAGACCTTGCAATGCTTTAAGTATATTCCTTATGGATATCTCTTCACAAATAGAAGGCCTAAAATGGAGATGATCTGCAAGATTTTTCTCAATGCCTTTATTTTTAGAAAGTAATTCATCATCTTCCGCATGAAACAAAACCGGTTTTTTGTTCTCTGAAATCTTCTGCAATGTTTGCCTTAAATTTGATTTGTCAAGAAGTAACGCATTTGTAGTGCTACCAAGATATATTTTAAAACCACTACATTTTTTAGATATGTCACCTACAAAATTGATATTATTATTTGTAACACCTGCATAGATTCCGAAGTCAACATACGATTTTTTTGAAGCAGCCAGAATCTTATCATCAACTGCTAGTACTGTTGTAGTTTGAGGAGAGGTATTTGGCATATCGAAAACACATGAAATGCCGCCAAATGCTGCAGCAAGAGAGCCTGTAGAAAAATCCTCTTTATGAGTCATCCCTGGGTCTCTGAAATGTACATGCATGTCAACCCCAGCAGGAAAAATAAGTTTATTTCCAAAGTTTAGGTGTTCATCTCCTTTAAGGACTTTTTTAATTTCAACAATTTTCCCACCGTCTATCCCTATGCAGCATTGTTGTAAACTACCATTAACGTATGCTTTTCCTTCAGCAACTAGATCCATCTAATTTTTTCTCCTTAATTGCCCCATGAGGGGTTACTTCGGTAAAAATCTGTCCACCAAACCTAGAGATTTTTGTACCAATATCAAACCATGCATCAGGTAACAACCCTGCCTTCATACATGTATGGGATAAAAAATCTTCCTTGCTCCACCCCTGCTCAACGGGCACCTGTGGAAGTAATAAACCTTTGTAAATACCTTGTTCAACAATAAGACCATCCCGACCTATTTCAATTTCATTTAGATACTCTTGTGGTTGCTCTACTATAATGATCTCTGGTTTTGTAAGAATTGTAACTTCTACTATTATTTCATCGAATTCACTTTCAGAAAGTGGTGGAAATCTAGGATCGTGCGTCGCTGATGTTGCACCTTCAATTATTGCATCTTTTAATCTCATAACGGGCATTGGAATGCCTATGCACCCTCTTAAATCGTGATCTGGGTATGTATGAATTGTCACAAAAGCCCCATGGTTTTCTAAAAAACTATCTAGCAAATCCACATTTGGGAGTTTGTGATTTTTAACATATTCTTCAATAATGTTTCTTGATAAATTTACAGCTTTTTTACCTTCATCTAAACTTAGCATCATAAAAAGTATTCCAAATATAATTAAATAAAATTTGGTTGGAGTTTGTCCAACCTTTGTTTATTTATTATTCTTTTACCAATGTTATGTCCAGCAACCTTATTCCCTGGGCAACTGAAAGGGTTAACTTCTGCTCAAATGAATATTTTTCTCCATCTATTTCCTTTTCAGCAGTCACGTTATATGTTCCCGGTGTTAGATCAATGGAAAAAGCGCCATCGTCAGGATCTGATATTACCAAATTTGTTACTGCAGCATTATTTTCCATCGACTCGTCTTTTGAGAAGGTAATTGTCACATTTCCAAAGTTTTGTTGATTTTTCATTGTGTTTCCACTTACCGTTATTGGAACGTAATCTATCGAGATGTTGTATTCCTTTGTTTCATTGTCTAACAATGAAATGTTTTCACGTGTCGAGTATCCTGGCAATTTAATTGCAGCAATTTCATAGCTTCCGTACACCAAGGATGAAAACGCATACGTTCCGTCTTGGCCTGTCTTGACTGTGTCTATAACAATTTCTTCATCCAGGGAATTCAGCACATTATATTTCTTATATGTCAATGTAACATCCGCATCACTAAGTTCCTCGCCAGAATTAAACTTGCCATTTCCATTTGAATCAAGGTAAACTTTTCCAGATACGGACGACAGTCCTTTCTTAGCAAGATCGTAGTTGTTTTCTCCTGGAAGTATTTTCAGCAGATCCTCGTGTATTATAAAATTGTCTTTTTCTAAACGTACTATGTAAAGCCCAGGCATTAAACCAGATATGTTGTAATGTCCATCGTCATCAGATATCACAGATGCGCTTGGTGAAAGTGACGTAGTTCCATAATCACCAATTTCATAGAGATTTACTTTTACACCTGATATGATTTGGTCATTTGATGAAGAATTGTACCCATCAACTCCATCGTTGTTTAGGTGTGTGTACCCTTCAACAGTCCCTGGCTCAATTTCAATGGCCATCTCACGTTCGTAATTTGTACCTGATGTACGCATTGCTACCTCATCAGTAATCTCTGCAAGCTCTGGATCGGTTAAACTATCAAAAGTCACGTTCTTTAAAATCACCATATTTGCTCCGTAGCTTGGATATCTTCTTATCTGAAGATACGCCCCAGCAGGTGCAACTAAGCTAAAATTTCCATTGCTGTCAGTACTTGTTTTATCATGATCTATGGGTATTTCCATTCCATACTGATGTATATCCTTCTGAATGACTACCTCTGCCTGTATTGGTTTACCATTGAATGTTACATTGCCATTAAGAAGTGCCCCAGCATAATATTTTGCAATCACTACTGCACCCTTCAATTGGTAGAATGAATAGTTGAATGTATCAGAAATGAATTCAGCACAAAAGTGCTTCATATCAACACATGGCAACTGATACTGAGATTCTTGTTTGTCCCCCGATTCGCCATCCGCTGGTCCAATATATGTCCTATAAAACATCGTGTCAAAGTATGCATCTTTGTAATAGGTTTTTCTGTTGACAGGCCTATTAGTTTGCCAATAATCATCTGGTTTTTCTTGTACTTCTTCAAATGTCAATTCTTCGGTGCTGCTACTGTAAATATTTTGCGTGATTATTTTCAATTGCATATAATCATCTTCTGGGTTATATTCTGGGATGTACCCCGACTGAGCAGCAGGCAAAAACAGGCTTTTGTCTGCTAAAAATCCAAAGATATTGAAGATTTGTTTGTCGAATCCCTCAACGCCGTAATAACGAATGCTATATCCTGTTGCGTCTATAAGATCAAGGTATAGTTGAGTTGTTTCTTCGTCGGTAATCCCTATTGTTTCATTCGCAATGAGATTTAAGATATCCTGATAAACAGCATTCATAGAATATTGCTCCCCGACAACCAGTTCTTTACTTAGATTTTCATCATATTCTACCCCAATTGGTTTATGATATGAGGGCGACCCTTGAGGGTTTGCAACCCAAGTCATAACATCTTGAGAAATGTTTTCTCCAAGATATTTGTTTAATGCATCCTTTGTTTCTTCTGAAAAACCATTGTTTTGTCGATAATGCCCCTCGAGAAGTCTAACTATCCAAATAGAAACCGCCTCCTTTTCACTTGTTGCAGTATGAAAGTTAGAAGCAGTCGGAATTCCGTCCTGGAAATTATCTGCAACGGTAGGATGGCCACCTATAGCAACCTCATAAAATCCATAATCCCACCATGAAATATATGCGGGCCTTTCAGCAGGATTGGCGATATCAGTATCTTGATCATTTAGCCAATTATATGCTTCAGACCAGTAGCCTTCTTTACCAACGGACAGCCCAAACGCACCATTCGGCAAGTCTCCAAAGGCCTCACTTTTCTCTGAAAGTGGAATTGCTGCGTCAAGCGCCAAATATCCGTTTGGTATAACGACCAAAAATGAAACAAATAAAATCCCAGCTATGTGAAGAAGACTTACTCCTTTTCTTAAACCATGCAATCCCCCTCCAGCGCTTTTTATGCTCCTTATCATTTGTTTATAATCCGCTTTGTCTATGATAATCCATACTATCCAACCACCAAGGATTGCTACGAGGGGGACCAGGTCATTCAAGAAACGCCCTGCAATACCCGTAAGCCAAATGTCTATCGCGAATATAGATATTATTAGTAAGTAATCCCTGTGCTTTATACCTTTATAGTAACGATACAAGAGTAGTACAAAGCCTGTGGCGCCCAACCAAAAGAGCGCAGGCCCAAATGACATTATAGTACTGCTAAGATCAGATGTGTGAGCCTCTGCAATTGTCAAGGACACTTTGTTCCCATAAACACCACTGCCATACAGGATATTTGAAAGCTTTGAAAGAGGTGAAATGAAAGAGATATACTGTGATATGTCATTGATAAAATAAAGAACTACAAGTCCAATTGCAGCAGTACAAAAGATGATTGGCAAAGAAACAGTCCAGGGAATTTTCTTTTTGTCAAATCCATAGTATATGAGTCCAAAAGCACCTATACCAATACATAATAATAGAGGTATGTCCGGTCTGAATCCCCCAATTCTTGCGACAAGCACAGGGAGGGAAAGGAGATACCCGAAAAGAAGTGTTATAAATGGTGCTAAAAACACTCTTTTCTCAATTCTACCAGTGGCAATGTCAATGATCATCTGTACGATGGCATATGCTGAAATCAAAACATAGAGGAACTGAGCTTCTACCCAAACCATAGACAAACCTGCTAGAGGCACACCTGCAAGTAAAGCATATAAAACTGACTTAGTTTCATCTTTTTCTTTAATGCTTTTTATCAGGAAGAAAAAAGTGAGGAAAAACAACAAAAGGTTTAAAGAGTCGTGGTCGAACAAAGTAAATGCTGAGCCGTGACCGGATCCAAGATGTATTGGAATTAATGCAATAAAGAGCGCAGCGATTAACCCTGCCTTTTTATTAAACACTTCCTTTCCTATAAAAAAGACAGGGAATACTAATAATGCACCAAATAGGGCAGGAATAAATTGCATCGAATAACCTACTGCGTCTATCTCATCCATGAACGGCGACAGAAAACTACTAAACCCTATAGCAAACATGTTTAGCAGTGGTCGACGTCCACCAGTCCTGCCAAGTGGATAATTAAGGAGGGGGTCTTTTTCACTAAAAAATTGGTAGTGCCCTTTGTTCTCACCATAAAGCGTCTCATCAACAATCCTCATATTATAATACGGGTCAGGACCAGATAGATAGTACTTGTTAAGGCCCTCACCATTTGGATTAAACGTGGTTTCGCTCGTCAAATTGAAAAACGTGTTAAAGAACAAGACTAAGAAGAAAATACTTATTAGTGCTACTGCAACCCAATATTTTTTGGTGGTTACTCTTGATTTTTCTTCGTAAATCGGTCTTTTTTTCTGCACTATGTGCTTTGGTTTCCCGATAGGCTTGCTTTTCCTTTGTGCCCTTTTTCTCATCTGAATTCACCTAGAATGAACACATGCGTAAAAATATAGTCTTATAAATAACTTATCTAAAATTGCTCTTAACAAAGAATTCGAGTAATTTCGGCATGTTTATTGCAATAGTAAAGGCGCAATACATGGTGCAATTTTGACTTTGCTATACTTGCTTTGTATAGTATCGGTTGCAATAATTTCAGAACAACCTACTGAAACAAGCTTTTGTGCAGCACCTGCTGCGAATAGGCCATGGGTGCATGCGACATAAACGTTTTCTGCACCAAATTTTTTAAGTTCCTGAATAGACTTCGCCATGGTACCACCTGTTGATATAATATCATCAATTATCGCAACGTTCTTTCCTTCGGCATCGAGAGTTTTTGGTTTAATCTCTATCGTTTCACCATCAATTCTTGTCTTTTCCATATGATCAAAATTGCAACCAATGACCTCAGACGCTTTTTTTGCCCTTTCCAATGCACCTTTATCTGGAGCTAATATGAGATCTATATCTTTCTCTTTAAGACACTTTGCAAGTTCTACTACGGCAGTACAACTAAATGCAGATGTAGAAAAAAAATCAAGAATGTATTCTTTGTGAGGATCTACCGTAATCACTTTGTCAGCATTTAAACTAATAAGATTTGCAAGTGCCTTTGCACTTATTGGCTCTCCATCTTTGAATTTCGTATCTTGTCGAGCATAACCAAAATAAGGAATGACTACAGTGATTTCTTTGGCATTTGCCTCTTCTGCAGCATTTTGAAGTAAAAATAACTCTATTATGTTTGGATCGGGGTACGTCGTTTGTACGATTATTAAATCTTCCCCAGATACATCATCCAGTATACGAACATACATTTCTCCATCTGGAAAACGTTTTAATAACGTCTCAGCCAAAGGGATTTTCAATTTGTTTGATAAATCCTCCGCTACGGGTTTTGATGCTGTCCCTCCAACTATATACATGTATATACAATTCTTGTATTACTGATGTGCTTTTAGGATTTTCGTAATTTAGTAAGAAGGTTTTTATAACGACAAACATTTAATGACGGCTTGGAGTCGGGGTGTAAAACACAAATGAATGTCAGATTGCTGAAAATAATAGCGGTTTCAATAATTTTAGTCTTAATTTTACCACCCAATGTCCTTCTTGCCGAAAGCGACTCTGGAGATATAGTAGACGCGCATATGAACGTCCAGTTTACAAGTGCAACAGATATTGAGATAAGTGTCACAATTGAAATAGAAAAAATTACGATATATGGTACTACAACTTATGCCGGCAATCAAATACAAAATTTAGCTCAAAGTACAAATCAGGACGACATTGAAGACATGGGGATGATAAAAGGACGTCTAAGGACGAAGTTAATTACTCAACTAAGTTCTTCGTTCAGTAATGCGGAAATTGCTGCAATAAATAAAAAACCAAGTTATGACAACGAGAGATTTTATGACCTGTTTAATGTCAGTTTGACTCCAAATTTTTTTGGGATCAACGAGTCGATAAACGTTCATAACTTCATTAATGGCGTTTTAGATATGGGGGCAAGGACCAACTATACAATTTATTTGAATGCAAAAGAGGGTTGGAGCAATACATATGAGTTTAAAGAACCAGATTTTGGCGAATGGGCATCTGCAAATGAGGTAAAAGACGGGGACAGAATAATATGGCCAGTGAATAACAAAGACGGGGAAAAACCAGAAACAAAGGCAACTTTTAGTCTAGACAGAAAAAATCCAACAACCTCAAAAATCCAAAACGAAGACATAAAACTTGAGTTTAAGTTAGATACAAGAAATGAAGAGCGGGCGTCTCTAGTAATAGATGTACTGGCAAAAAATATTGAAATAAGAGAGTATGATTTATTGCCAGATTTTATTTGCAATCTAGATTTTGTTCCATCTGATGGGATAAGACTTCTTGTCGATAATGGCCTTTTAACGTGGGAACAGTTTTATGAAAAAACACTTGAGAGAGTGAAAGACAGGGTCGTTCCTTTGATAGAGAACTCTCCCAAATTTAATCAGACGCTTGATTTAGCTTTGATGGGGAATTCTGAAATTGATGGGCAACAGGTTGTACCATTCGATATTTCACACATGGACAACGAAACCTCCATAGATGCAACATTTTTAGATGAGGGTGTAGATCTTCGTATCTGTGAAATTTCTCCAAGAGCGCTATTTGGGCTCGTTAATGTTGGAGCAGATGTAAACATAACATCTGAGGATATCAATTTTGGAGAGGGAATTGATGCAATGGAATATGAGTATAATATCACGATATACTTGCCAGAAAAAATAACTTTGGATGAACAGAATGTTTGCACCTGGGGGAAAAATGAAAGACTTTCAGGAAAACTTTTATCGGAATCTTCAACCAAATATTCCAAAAATGACATCAATACCGTGATAGAAATCGAGATAAATAGCATCGATTTGAATTTATTGAGTTTTTTCACGGGTAGAACGGAATTAAATTTTGGCCTTAACGTTGAAGAACAACGAAGTTACAAAGCATCTGAAATTCCTGATGAGTTTGTTCTTCCAAAAAAAGTTGTAATAACTTATCTTCCATCAGATGCATTTAGACTTTGTATTGATGACGGTGTTTTTGACGAGGATTCAGTAGGCCTTTTCTTAAATAATGAAAAAAGGCTTTTTGAAGTAAGAATGGAAAGTATTCTGCAAAATTCAGAAATCAATGGGCACATAAATGAAGGAGTTTTCAGTCAATCGTTAGAATGGAATGGAAAAATTGCGTCGATGACTGAAACAGACCCGATAAAAGTTGCCTCATATGCACATAGTTCATCATCTGTTGCCTTTGACTTATCATACATCCCGCCAAGTCTTGAAATTAATGATCAACACTTTAATTTCTCAAGCCTGAAAGATCAAGATGTAACATATAGGATTATATTCCCACATGGAACAAACGTCGAACTTCCGGGTGTTATTGGAAAAGCAGAGATAAAAGAAGCAGATGATGGTCGGCAGTATATTGAAGTTAGTTTTAACTCATCTGAATTTGGTCTGTATGATATGGTTGTATGCAAGGTTGTTCCGTCCTCTCCTTTATTCATCATTGGGATATTTGCTCCATGCATATTGAGTTTTGTTGTTACTGTTATTCTTGTAGCTCTGGTCTTCTTTTTAAGAAAAAAAAGGAAGGGACGGGGAAAATTAACGAAAAGTAATGAGGTTTATGAAGAACAGGAGTACTATGTGCCTCCACGGCCTCCGGCTAGACGATGAATAATTACCTTTACTTGTTTATCAAATTTGGTAACATTTTTATTAGTGATGGCGATCTCTTTATCATCGGCATTATAAGTTTTGAGGGGAAATCAATATCTCCATATTTGTTGATAACTTCCAATATTTTCGGGTCATTAAATTGTTGGATATAATTATCAAATTGCTTGTCTGTTAAACCTTTAAAAACATTTCTAAATTTCATTCCCATGTTTAATTCTCTTCCAATTCTAGAATGCCATAAACTATGATACTTTTTAAGAAATTGCGACGAAAAAGTATTTTTTTCAAGAGCAGTCATTGCAATAAATGAACAACTGCCAGCACACACCAACCCCGGGTATATTCCTCCACCCGACGTTGGCTTTACCTGTGCTGCTGCATCTCCAACCAACATGACGTTTGCGCCGTACGTTTTTTTAAGCGCACCTACCGGTATCACGCCACCTACTTGTTTGGTCAATGCTGTGCCATCAAAAAAATTCGAATTTTTTTTGTCTTTTAGAAAGTTGGAAAAATAATATTTGGGTGATTCCTGCATATTGCTCTTAATACATAACCCTACACGGGCACAGGTTCCTTTTTTGTTTGTTGGTATTATCCACGCAAAAAACCCAGGCGCAATTTTATTTCCAACAAAAATCTCTACAAAATTAGGATCAAGATTAGTCCCCTCTAACTCTGCACCGATGCCTTTCAACATCTCCCTTGGTTCGGGAAATGAAAAACGTCCTCTGACTTTCGAAAATGGACCATCTGCACCCACTAGAATTTTACAACTAAACTCTCGGTCTTTTGATGTCTTTAATTCAATTTTTCCCTGGCTTCTCTGGACGGACAAGACTTTGTTTTCTAAATATAACCTTGCACCTGCCTCATTAGCTTTGTCTGCTATTGCTTTATCCATCATTTGCCGATCTATCACTAGAGCCTGTACTTTATTTCCACCGATAGACAGTACTTGGCCTGAAGGGGAGTGTATGTTTGCACCTTTTACTTCGTTTAGTGTCAGTTTTTCCTTTGGAATGCCGTCCAGATAATCAAAAATTCTAGGCGTGACAAGGCCTGCACATTTTAGGTGCTTACCAGCTCTTTTGTTCTGTTCGAACAAAGCAACTTTGTAACCTTTTTCTGCAATGTCCTTTGCAGTCTTTCCACCAGCGGGTCCTGCACCGACAATTGCCACATCACATTCTTGCATACTCATTGCCCTGTATATCCCCAAAGATTTATAAAAAAAGCGGCCATTCTGGCGGTCGTGGAATTAATAATTTTTACTGGATCTATTGCTGCAGTTATTGCATTAGAGTTAATCACAGGAGTTTTTTTCTTATCGAGAGGGAAAAAATCAAGGAAAAATGAAGAAGACGAAGAAGAATCGAAAAATGATCTTCTATGCCGATTTGTGATGGACGGCACAGGTAGAAAGGTTGGAGAAAGTGTTGCTCTTGCTGGAGACATAATAATCATAAAATCAGGAGCGAAATACTTAGGTGTTCCAATGAAACATATCGAAGAAGAAAAAAAAACCCTACTTGTGAAAGGTCTTGTCAATCGCGATAAAGCTGAAGAAATGGGAGAGCAATGGAGACGAGATTCATTTAAGGAGATTAAAAATCTTGAAGGTAAAAAAGATGGATTTTGAATACAAGATGGTGATAGTTACAAGAAAAGACCTGGAACTTTCACCAGGTAAACTCGCTGCCCAAGTTGCTCATGCTGCTGTTGAGTGCGCATTTTCTACTAAGAAAAACAACTCCAGGTGGTTTAACAAATGGCAAAAGGAAGGGGCTAAAAAAGCCGTTGTAAAAGCAGAGACTGTTGATGATTTTTACCAACTCAAAGAGATGGCGGTACAACTAAAAATCGCAGCACATATTATTTCTGATGCGGGACATACTGAGATCCCTGTGGGAACGGTCACTGTACTTGGGATAGGGCCGGCACCCGAAAACATCATAGATCAAGTAACCGGTGGCTTACCTTTACTTTAAAAAATTCCTTATTCTTAGATGGTTTTTCTCCGAAACATAACTGGAGTCACGCTTAGACCAGCTCCTACGATATAAAAGAATGCCCATATACTAAACCACGAAATAAATCATATTGCCATCTCTCTGCACAGGACAAATATAAAAACCATCGAAATATGTTAAAACGACACCTATAACTATTGGCATTATACCTGATATAATGGGTATTTTTTCAATGGATCGTAACTCCCTCACTTTTCCACCATTACCTTTTCGATGTTAAAATATTTTGCTCACATTAAAAGTTTCTTAATTACATAATATATCTTTCGTCGAAAGATTATTAGTACATCTAAAGTTTTATTCTCGTCAAATGAAGATGCAAATCCGATTGCTGGGTGTCGATGATTCTCCTTTTACGTTCACAGATAAGTATGGAACGGTAATTGGTGTTATTATGCGCGGTGGAGAGTACTTGGAGTGCGTCCTTAAAAATCAGGTTTCCATCGATGGCTCCGATGCAACATTTGTTTGCAAAAACATGATAGAGAGCACGAGGCACAGAAAACAATTGAAAGCTATGCTGTTGGATGGAATTGCACTTGGTGGGTTTAACATCGTAGATATTGATGATATTTACGAATCTACGGGCCTTCCCGTCATAACTGTGACAAGGGATAGACCTGATTTTAAAAAAATAGAATCTGCTTTGACGAAAAATTTTGATGATTGGAAAGAAAGATTAAGTGTTATAAAGAAAGGAGAACTGCACGAGGTTAAAACAAAACATAATCCTATATTTATTAAACGCGTTGGAATTGCCCTTGCTGAGGCAAAAGAAATAATAAAGCTTTCTACAATTAGGGGTGTTATTCCAGAGCCTATAAGAGTGGCGCATATAATAGCATCAGGAATTACAAGAGGTGAGTCTCACGGGAAAGCCTAAAGCAATAGTTGACAAGAAAAAATGTCTAGCATGCGGAGGATGTATCAGCGTATGCCCACAGGACGCGATTTCGTGGATTGGTAACAAAGCCGTCGTAGATGATAAAAAATGCGTTAGTTGCACAGTTTGTATAAAGATATGCCCAGTTGGAGCGATTAGCGGAAATGGAGAGTTTCAACAATGAAATATGATGTCGTTATTGTTGGAAGTGGACCTGCTGGGAGTGTTACTGCTCGTTTTGCAGCAGAAAACGGTGCAAAGGTTCTAATGATAGAACGTCGGCAGGAAATTGGCACACCAGTTCTTTGTGGAGAGGGAGTCAGTAGAAAAATAGATGACTGGGATATGCTTGAAGGAGATCGCTGGATTGCAGGGCGCATGGATGGTGCCCGTATTTATTCACCTGACCAGACTTGTGTAACACTAAGTGCAGACCAAGCAGGAAATGAAACAGGATATGTTGTATACAGAGATATCTTTGATCAGGATCTCGCCCGTCGTGCTGTAAAAGCCGGCGTGAAAATAATGATGAACACGAAAGCAACAGGCCTCCTAAGAGAGGGGGAGAAAATAAAAGGCATAAGGGCAAAACAATTTGATGAAGAATTTGAAATTGAAGCAGATATTGTTGTTGGTGCAGATGGAGTGGAATCAAAAATTGGTCAATGGGCAAAAATAGATACCCGCCTTAACCCGAAAGATCTAGAAACATGTGCACAGTATACGCTTACAAATGTTGATATTAAAGATGCGTACTGCGATTTTTACCTTGGAAAAGAAATCGCGCCTGGTGGCTATATCTGGGTTTTTCCAAAGGGTAAAAATATTGCAAATGTTGGGATAGGAATACTTGCAAGCCTAAGCGAGGAAGGGATGGCAAAAAACCTACTGGATGATTTTATTGCAGGAGATTCCCGGTTTAAAAATGCGTCACCTGTCCGTTTTCTTGCAGGGGCAGTACCAGTTGCAAAATCTGTCGAAACTGTAAGAGATAATTTAATTTTGGTTGGCGATGCTGCAAGACATGTAGATCCGATAACAGGCGGGGGGCTTACACACTGCCTTGAAGTTGGAAAAATTGCAGGAGAAGTAATTGGAAAAGCGGTTAAAACTCAAGAATTCAGTAAAGAGTTTTTATTAGAATATGAAACTCGTTGGAAAGAGGCGATTGGAAAGAAACTTAATAGAAACTACGCTGTGAAAGAGATTTTGCTTGATATGAATGATAAAACATTTAATATGCTTGCAGACTCTTTGAAAGATTACAAATTTGAAGAGTTGAGCACCTACAATTTAATAAAAGCACTTGCCACAAAACATCCAACTCTTCTTATGAGACTAAAACCATTGATGAAGCTTGCTAAGTAATGGAGAGTAATATATTATGAAATGGGGAGTGATCTGTAACCCAAGTACAAAAAAATCAATTTCTTTAGCGAAAAATGTGTATGATTTTTTAACTGAAAATGGAGAAACGTTTGCGGAAAAGGGGTTTGCAAAAGAAGCGAATTTAAAGGGGTACACCTTCAAAGAATTAAACGAAAAAGCAGACGTTGTAGCAACTGTTGGAGGAGATGGAACGATTCTCAAAACTCTTGAGTTTGTAGAAAAACCAATTTTTGCAATTAACTCTGGTGGAATGGGTTTTCTTGCAGAAGTGGAATCAAAATATGCCATAAGTGGTCTGAAACAGGTCATAACTGGGAAATACAACATCGAAGAAAGAGCTAAATTAAAAATAATGCTAGATGGAAAAAGACTCCCAGATGCTGCTAATGAGGTTACAGTTCAAACAGCAAGAATTGCAAAAATCATATATTTGCAGTTCTTTGTTGAAAACGAACTCGTTGAAACATTGGGAGCAGATGGGATAATAGTTGCAACGCCAACGGGGTCTACAAGCTATGCACTTAGCGCAGGTGGACCGATATTGGATCCTGCTGTAAATGCTATGGTTATTGCTCCTCTTGCACCTTTCAAACTTTCTGCTCGTCCATGGGTGGTTCCTTTAGAAAAAAAAATTGGAGTGAAACTATTATCCAAAACCAAAGAATCAAAAATTGTTATTGATGGAGAAAATGCCCAGTCAGTTAATATGGAAAGTAAAATTATAATAACTGGCTCTGAGAAAAAAGCAAGATTCATACGGTTTGGGGAAAGTTTTTATCAGATGGTACGATTGAAACTGGTGCGATAAGAAACATGTCTGTTTTTAAGAAGAGACGGAGACCGCCCGTCCAAACCCATTGGAAAATCAAACGTAAATGCCTTGATTTGATTTTAGAATGCGCCAAATCAGAGTCCCCCAACGAATTTGGCGGCCTCTTGCGTGTTGACACAGATGCTAAGCATACAATAAGCGAGTTGGTGATTTTACCAGGTACGGTTTCAGGGGAATCGCATGCAATTTTCCAGTTGCATATGTTACCCATAGATTTTTCAATTGTAGGAACTGTCCACAGCCACCCTTCACCAAACGCAAATCCTTCAGATGCTGATCTGCATCTTTTCGGAAAGCATGGTAAGGTACATATTATCGTTGCGAGTCCTTTTATGGATTTATCATGGGAAGGGTATGATTACAATGGAAACAAAGTAAAAATCGAAGTTGTCTAAAAGGGCAATATTTAATATGATGGGGCATTATTTCTAATTGGAGAGAGATGGTAGGATCTGCAATTGATGTTGTATTGTTTGCACCACTTGCACCATTATGTGGCGTGGTACTGCTTTGGTTTATCCAAATGCTTTTCATAGAATGGCAAAAGTATTTGCTTTCAAAAATTAAGAGAGAGCATCCTGCTTTTTGTAGATTCACAAATTTCATGGGAATTTTGTTTCAAACATTATGTCATGCAATGGGATATACTGCCACAAAAAGTGGCATTGCCCAGTTTAAAGTAACCGTCCACTATGGAAAAGTAAAACCAAAAAGAGAGAAGAGCGGGGTGTTTGAGTGGGTTTCTAATTCCTTTCTATTTGTTGGGCCGTTCTTTATTCCCCCATTACTAGTTTTAATATGCTTTGTATTTACCATAGGGGGAGAGATGCCTCTGACATTATCGTCTAAATATGGTTTTGCTGAAGGATATATAAATTTTTTTACAAATGTTTATCTTTATTTGAATGGTTTCTGTGGTTTTTTATTTAGCGTCGATCTTTTACATCCTGGGCATCTTGGATTCTTGCTTCTTTTAATTTTTGTGGGTCTTGGTATAAGACCAAGTCACGTAGGAGAAGATAAAAGAAGAAAAGTAAATATGTTTTATGACCTGGAAAATATATGGCGCAATATAATAAAGAAACCGATATACATATTGCCCATCATCCTCCTATTATATGTGTTTTCTTATGTGTCCTTCCTATTAAACACGGCATGGGGTACGAATAATAATTGGTATGTGTTTTTGTTTACGATATTTGGATGGTTGTCTATTACTGCAATTGCATCAATATTTATTTCGCAGCTTCTTGTTCTTCTAGTAAAATATATTGACCAAATAAAGGAGAATAAGCGTTTTCTGGTGTATTCAACGCCCTTTGTCTCGTATATATCGGCAAGAATTTTGTTCTATGCGCACCCCACAGAATATTACAAGACGATGTCCCTTATTATTATGATTTTTACAACAGCATTTGTAACATTTCTTTTGCTTGGCAACAATACCAATAAATTTAAAACCATGATTGCTATGAAATTGATGAGGAAAAAGAATGTGGGCGACGGCGATGGAACAAAGCGAATTGTTGAACAATGAGAAAATAGAGAAGATGCTTTCTCCACACCCATTATCATTTATGAATTATCAATTTCTATGCATATTTTTGATAGTATGGGGGCTTGTATTTGGCTGGCTTGTTAATTTTTCAGAATACACTGGATTTTTTGAAAACCTAGGAAATGAATGGATAGGTATTATGGTTTGGGGCCTTGTATTGCTTGCATTTTCAGTTGGAGCATCAATTCTTACGATAAGATGGAGGATCTTCTTCATATATCTTGGAATATTTCTAAGTGGCCTAGGACTGATGTTTTGGACAAATAACCTAGGAAATTACAAAGTGGTCATACCGTTCTATACGGTTGCTATGTCAATCGTAGGATTTCTTTTAGTTGAATGGTATAGAAGATCACACAAATACATCATATCAAACCAAAGGATAATCTTTAAAGGAGGCATTATAACAAAGGAAGAAAGAACATTGAGATATGATAAAATATCAGACATTAATGCAAAGCAAGGAATTCTTGGCCAAATTTTTGGATTTGGTACAATTATTCCCGTTTCTTCATCAGGGTTTGGACTTGGTTCTGACACATCTTTTGCAGCGGGAGGACTTGCTCTTGGTGAAAAGAAAGGAAAAATTTTAGGCATCTTTGGCGGGGGGAAAGAAGTTCAAACTCCAAGAGCGAGAAGCTATTATGAGTTGCATGGCATATATCCTTACAAGGAAGTGAGGGAAACAGTAGAACAGCTAGTCCAGGGTAGTGTAATTACACCATACCAACAGGAGCAAGTTAAATTTCAGGAAGAGCAGGTAGACATACAGAAACAGATGCGCGATCTTATTAAAATGCAGACCGGAACAGATAAAGAAAAAGAGCCCAAAAAGTAAGATGCCACAGATATATTTATAAAACAAGATTTATTATTGGAAAAACATGGTGCCAAAAAGAGTCTTTTTCACAAAAGGCGTTGGAAGGCATAAAGACGAATTGCAATCCTTTGAACTTGCTTTAAGAAGTGCAGGGATAGAAAAATGTAATTTGGTGAAGGTTTCCAGCATTATACCGCCAAATTGTACAATAATACCAAGAGAAAAAGGAGCAGACGAATTAAAACCCGGGCAAATAACATTTTGTGTAATGTCTAAAAACAAAACAAATGAACCAAACCGCTTGATCGGTGCGGCCGTGGGTGTTGCTACACCTAAAGAAAAAAACACTTATGGATATATTTCTGAGCGTCATAGCTTTGGCGAAACAGGTAAAAAACTAGAGGATTACACAGAGGACCTCGCAGCGACAATGCTTGCCACAACACTTGGCTTTGATTTTGATCCAAATAAAGCATGGGATGAAAGGAAACAAGAATATAAAATGAGCGGGAGATTTGTAAGGACTCAAAGCGTCGCACAAACAGCACGTGGAGATAAAAACAACCTATGGACTACAGTCATTGCCGTTGCTGTATTTTTGGAAGGCTAATTTCGTTCCATATTTTAAAGCACTCAAGGCTTTTTAAAAAGGCTTTATATGTCGGTTTATGTTAGCACCACATGAATAAAGGAGAGATGGAGCATGATTGAAGAGTTTACACGATGGTTTGAGGATTTGACGATTGGCGACGTACCGTCCGTAGGTGGCAAAAATGCATCATTGGGAGAAATGATCAGAACTTTGGGTGAAAAAGGGGTTCAGGTGCCATCAGGTTTTGCCGTTACGGCATATGCCTATAAATACATGATGGAAAAAGAGGGAGTCGATAAAAAAATCGAAGAAATTCTCTCTGGTCTTGACACGCATAATGTCAATAACCTTGCAGAACGAGGAGAAAAAATTAGAAATTTGATCAAAATCACATCAATACCGCCAGAACTGGAAGAAGAAATCAGAAGACGATATAAGGAGATGGAAGAAAGATACGGAGGAAACGTTGACGTTGCTGTAAGAAGTAGTGCGACTGCAGAGGACCTCCCTGATGCAAGTTTTGCAGGTCAACAAGAAACATATCTGAATGTCCGAGGTGAAGAAAAACTCCTTGAAAAAGTAAGAGAGTGTTTTGCGTCTTTATTCACAAACAGAGCCATCTCGTATCGTGTCGATAAGGGCTTTGATCATTTTGGCGTGTATCTTTCTGTAGGCGTCCAAAAGATGGTGAGATCTGATTTGGCATCATCTGGTGTAATGTTTTCGATTGATACTGAAAGTGGTTTCAAAGATGCTGCATACATTACAGGTGCGTATGGTCTTGGCGAAAATGTTGTTCAAGGCACAGTGAACCCTGACCAGTTCTATGTATTCAAACCAACACTTGAACAAGGATTCAAACCTATTCTTGAAAAGAAACTTGGTTCAAAAGAGAAACGTATGATATATAGTGACAAAGGGACTGGCCAACAACAAGTAAGTGATGAGGACCAAAAGAAATTTGTAATTTCAGATGAAGAAATACTCACACTTGCAAAATGGGTTAAGATAATTGAAGATCACTACCAAAAGCCAATGGACATGGAATGGGCAAAGGATGGAATGACAGGAGAGCTTTATATCGTCCAAGCAAGGCCCGAAACTGTTCATTCGCAAAAAGATGTGGCGATATTAAGAACATATGTTTTAGAGGAGGATGGAGAACTCCTTGTAGAAGGAGAGGCGGTTGGCAACAAAATAGGACAAGGAAAAACACACATAATAGAAGACACAAAGGATATCGGTCAGTTCCATGAGGGAGAGGTTCTTGTAACGGACATGACTGACCCGGATTGGGAACCGATAATGAAGATTGCTGGCGCAATTGTTACCAACCGAGGGGGGCGCACATGCCATGCAGCAATTATTTCTCGTGAGCTTGGAATTCCTTGCGTCATTGGAACAGGAGATGGGACTAAGAAGATATCAAATGGTGCTCAAGTAACGATCGACTGCTCAGAAGGCTTTGGCAGAATATATGATGGGATTTTAAAGTTTAGAGTCGACGAAGTAAAGCTCGACACATTACCAAAAACTAAAACGAAAATTATGATGAACACAGGCGTACCTGAAAAAGCGTTTCAACAAGGACAAACTCCAAACGATGGAGTTGGACTTGCAAGAGAAGAATTCATCATAAATTCTCATATTGGCATCCACCCGCTTGCACTCCTTGAATATAATCGGTTAAAGAATATATCTAGTGAAAACCCGAAAATTGCAGAAGTCATTAAAAAAATAGATGAAAAAAGCGTAGGATATGATGATAAGGTTGAGTTTTTTGTTGATACGCTTGCAATGGGAATCGCAAAAATTGCAGCTGGTTTCTATCCAAACGACGTGATTGTACGTATGTCTGATTTCAAAACAAATGAATATGCAAATCTGGTTGGTGGCTTTTTATACGAACCAGAAGAACACAATCCAATGATAGGATGGAGGGGGGCTTCACGTTATTATGATGAAAAATTCAAACCGGCATTTGGCCTTGAATGCAGAGCGGTAAAAAAGGTACGAAACGAAATGGGCCTCACAAACGTCAAACCAATGATTCCATTTTGTAGAACACCTGAGGAGGGGCGCAAAGTAATTGAGGTTATGAATGAATTTGGTCTAAAACAAGGAGAAAATGGACTTGAAGTGTATGTAATGTGTGAGATACCGTCAAATGTAATTGTCGCAGATCAATTCGCAGACATATTTGATGGTTTCAGCATTGGGTCAAATGATCTGACACAGTTAACACTTGGCATCGATAGGGATTCTGATCTTGTCGCCCACATATTTGATGAGAGAAATGATGCAGTGAAAAGGCTTGTAAAGCAGGTAATCGACACAGCACATAGCCACAAACCGAGAAGGAAAATTGGTATATGTGGCCAAGCACCATCTGATTTTCCGAAATTTGCTGAGTTCTTAGTTGAATGTGGTATTGATAGCATCTCATTAAATCCAGATACTGTTGTCAAAACAAGACTTCATGTTGCAGATGTTGAAAAAAGGTTGGGACGATAAAACTCCCGCGCCTTTTCGTCATTTACTTTGAAAAGCTTTTATTACCGTATTCTCTTTCCATAGTAATGGAAGTCATACCTGCAATTCATCTTAATAAATCTAAAAAAAAGATAAATATAACTTTTGAAGGGAGCTTTGGTGAAGATAAGTCTTATGATGGCAGGATGTATATTTTTGATGAAGATGGTTTAGTGAAAAACAAACCAAATTTCAATTTTTATCAAAGATATTCCTCTTCATATGATTTGTGGGTTGATGCTGGTCCCATGGCCACAGGCGACATTGTTGATTACTTTATGGCAGGAGCAAATGCCGTGATTCTTAGGATGGAGCTATGTAAAAAATTGAATTTGCTCGATATTAAAGAGATGAGTGAAAACGAAATTTTTCTTGGTCTTAACCTGTTAGAACCCAGCAAAATTGATGAAAACGTCTTAGATAATATAGATGGGGTCATAGTTTTGAATAATAGATGTGAAATAGATTTGGATTGTAAATATGGCAATTTTGTTAGAGAGCTAAGTGGTAAGTATAAAACATATGTGTATGATTCAGAAATAAACAACATTGAGTATTGGAAAAAAAGAAACGTAACAGGCATTATTGTCGATAAAAAATATTTTGGGGAGTTTAAAAGATATGAATCCTGAGTCGGAAATGGTAATAGCTTTTACATTCAAATGCAGCGGGAAGGATGAAATAGGTTTTTCTGAATTTGTTCTTCTATTATCAATGGAGTTGCACTGGTTTTCTCCACAGGAAGCAAAGGGCTTTTTAAACCATGCCATAAAAGGAGGTTTGTTAGTTGAAAATGATGAATTAATAAAGCCAACTTTTGATGTTAAAAAAACTATAATTCCTGTTGGATTTCGTCCAACAAAAAAAGTTTTCAATTTGGAAAAACATCTTAAAAAAGAAAGGAAATGCTTGAAGCCGGCAGAGAGGATAATTGAAAAGATTGCTGAAAAAACAGAA
>JAYEJG010000075.1:0-2925 GCA_034660435.1 Thermoplasmatota archaeon | reverse complement strand
AGATGTAGAAACATTACGGGCTCATTTGAACAATGCAACGATTGCAAATCTTGTAGGAGAAAAAACAGTGAATTGTGCAATAGAGATGGGTCTGGTGAATCCTGATTGTGTGATACATATCAAGGGTATACCACATGCCCAATTTGTGAAAATGCATTAAAACAAAAACATTTTATTCTATCATTTTTTTTAGTTTCATTACCTTTTTTTGCATCATGTCCCAATGGCTGCCACACCAATAAACCTTCTTGCATTGTGGACAAAACCAAAAACACTCATTGTTATTAAAAGCATTTTCTGGGACTTCTCCGTCGACGTCATTTTTTTCAACTTCACGGAGAATAGAGTTGCAAATAGAGCATCTGGACAAAACAGTGTTTTCATTCAAACCCGATTTTTGTATTATTTGCTGCACTTGTTCATCGAGTTTTATTGATGTCATTTTGACCAATTGTAGATTTTCCTTTTCTACCATTTTAAAAAGCTGTTTATCTCTAGTGATGACAATACGTTTTTCTTTCTTGGCAATTTCTATCAACTCTCTGTCATCCATTTTTTGATCTGCATAAAATGTATCGAAGCCAAGGAGACGAAGCCATTTGGCAAGTGTACCTAACATTCGGTCACATAAAAACTTCATTTTATCATTCTATAATGAATCAATATTCCAGAGCCCAATCTAGACATGTCGACAACTTCAAGATTTATTAAATCATCGATATCAGATATCCCATTACCACCGGCCAATGTGGGAGTATTTTTACCACCAATAATTATAGGGGCAATATAAACGTATATTTCATCTGCCAATTTCTGTTTCAAAAAATTCCAAATTATCGTACTTCCACCCTCAACCATCAATGTTTCGATCCTGCGTTTGTAGAGTAGTTCCAATAGTTTTTTCAAATCAATAAAACCATTTTCATTTGTTTCACACTGAATAATTTCTACATTGCTCCCAAATTTTTTATTACATTTTTTACCTGTTATAATGAATGTTTTGGCCACATGGTCTATCACAAGAGCATTCTCAGGGGTTTTACAACAGGTATCCAAAATTATACGGATAGGCTGATGAGAAGTCTTTGCATATTTTTCTTTTACTGTAAGTCTCGGGTCATCAGAAAGTACGGTGCCTATTCCCACAAGAACCGCATCATGTTCATTACGCAAATTGTACATTCTTTCTATGTCTTCATCAGAAGAAATTTTTAGTTGTTTTCTGGTAGGAAGTGCGATTTTACCGTCAGCAGACATCGCACAATTTACGATCACGTATGGTCTTTTCATACAATTCTCACTTTGGATAAAGAGAGCAATCTTTCCTATTTTCAGGACAGATGCCTTTACTCTTACATGCAGGCCCTGCATTTTTAAAAATAGTTGGCGCCACTTTCTTTACTTGTTGTAACATTTTATTTGCAAGTGCCCGAATCTCCCATTGAGCATGTAAGCAACATCGTAGTTCAAAAAAATTAAGCAACGAACGAGCATTCATAGTAACAACAATGTTTGTGCATGTAGCGTTTGGAAGAACATACCGCGCATCTTCAGCAGGAATATCTATCCCAAGTAGTCTGTTGTATTGATCCCAGATCATATTCATGGTTTGCTCATATGCTTTTTTCATTTTTTTGTCTCTAGCTATCTTCGGTGGAATGACATAATCCGGCTTATTAAGATTCACATATCGCTGACTTTGCTGTGCATAGCTAGCAATACGATGTCTTACTAATTGATGTGTTAAGGCTCTACTTACCCCGCTTATTGCAAATGTAAAATTCGCATGTTCAGCTATGCTTGTATGGCCCACGTTCATAACATATTCAAGTACGTTTTTTAATTCTTTTTCTGGCGTTCTGTTTAGTTCCTCAGGCTTCGTTTTACTGTGGGTCAGCCTTGCAGCCATTGCAGGTATTTTTTCCGGATTCGGAGTGAAACTTATGAGCTTTACATTCATCATTAATTGTTCCCCGTAGTTGAATGGCACTTTACTTTTATTATTTTTGAGGTACACGCGCATATATCTTCGTTTGATTTTTTTGCGGTATGTTTGTGATATGTGTTTTAGTTATACCGTAAGATTTTAAAGAAAAATATGGTTACCATCAACCATCAAAAAAACTGATTGGTGAAAAAATGATTGCATTTATAGTAACTATGGTTGTTTGTTTCTTTACCTATCTGCTTTTTACGACAGGTAGCGGAAACGATTTTTTTATATGGAGTTATGGAGAAATCCTTTTTGGAATTGTTCTCTCAGTTATTGTTGGGTTTATAGCGAGAAAAATATTTATTAAATCAAGCTATCGGATGCTTAATCCGGTGAGATGGCTTGTTTTCGTGGGATATGTGATTGGACCGTTTTTTTTTGCAATGACCAAAGCAAATTTCGATGTCGCTTATCGAGTAATTACTGGAAGAATTAATCCAGGTATCGTTAAGATTTCACCAAAACTGAAAACTGATCTCGGATTGACAATGCTTGCTAATTCCATTACGCTTACTCCAGGTACATTGAGCGTTGATGTAGATGAAAAGAATAATGATTTGTATGTTCATTGGATAAATGTCAAAAAAGAAGCATTAAAGGAAAAACCTAGAGATTGCAAGTATATATGTGGTAATTTTCCTGCTTGGATAAGGAGGATTGCTGAATGATTGAGTTTTTTGATGTGTTCTTTTTGGTGTTGGTAGCTTTGGCTGTGTGTGTTGTTGTGGCTATGATACGGATTATACTAGGGCCGACTGCGCCAGATAGATTGGTTGGTTTGGACACTATAAATACGCTTGTTATTGTGAGTATGATACTTTTTGGTGCTGCTTTTGAAGAGGTTATTTATATCGATGTTGCTATTGTATATGCACTACTTTCTTTCATATCTACCTTGTTTATTGCTAAATATATAGAGGGAGGGAAATTTT
>JAYEJG010000074.1:0-2938 GCA_034660435.1 Thermoplasmatota archaeon | reverse complement strand
AATGCCACCGGCAACAGCAACAGTAACATTTGCTTCATTTACAATTTCCTTTAAAATCTCAACAGGGTTTTTTCCAATCATCTGCTCATCTATTCCTATGTGCATACAGATGTAGTCAATTCCCATTTTTTCCAGTTCTTTTGCCCTTTTCACCTTATCTTTAACACCTATAAGATCAACCATTATTTTTGAACCATAGTTCCTCGCAGATTTGACGGACTCAATTATTGTACTGTCATCTGCTACACCCAAAATGCAGACGATATCCGCACCTGCCTTTGATGCCATCTCAGTTTCAAATGCACCGGTATCCATAACCTTCATATCGGCAACTATGGTCTTGTCCGGAAAAGTTTCCTTTACCTTCCTAACAACATCCATTCCTTCGCTCTTTATTAATGGAGTTCCCACCTCAAGCCAGTCTACCCCACCTTTTACAGAGTCTTTAGCAATCTTTAGCGCACGGTGTTCATTTAAAAGATCGAGTGCGAGTTGCAATACTGTCTTCATGCGGATGTAAATACAACTTTTTATTTAAAAAGTAATGCCTAGAAAAACTTAACTAAATATAGCCCCATCCTATTTCTGAAAAAATGATCCGAGCAAAAAAAGACGGTTTTCACAAAAGAACAAAAGAGGATTTCAAAGACTTCATAAAAAAATTAGAACTTCAAGCATTAGAGACGGCTGAAGAGAGAATCCCTCTTTACTTGGAAGTCGGAATAAAAGACGCTAAAAAAATTCTTGATGTTGGCTGTGGTTCGGGAATGGTCACCAGAGACATCGCTAGAATGACAAAGGGAAAAGTAGTGGCAGTGGATGGATCAAAAGCTATGATAGACGCCGCGAGAGGCGTATTAAAAGACTATGAAAATGTAGAACTGAAGGTAGAATGTGCAGAGGGCCTTTCTTTTAAGGACAGTGCATTTGATATTGTAACATGTAATCTGTTTTTAATGTGGGTGAAAAATCCCCAAAAGGTAGTAAATGAGATGACAAGAGTTGTAAAATCTAGTGGAAAGGTTCTTGCATCCCTTGAGCCGGATTATGGAGGAAAACTACACTTTCCAGAGAACCCAAAAATCGACCCAATATTTGCAGGAAAAGCAATTAAAGAGAGAGGTGGAGATCCACATATCGGAAGGAAACTTAGATATTTCTTTGCAAAAGCAGGGCTTAAAACAAAAATTGGTATCGGAAACAATAGAATTTGGACCTGTGAAGAAGATAAATCATACTATCTTCACGCAAGAGATTTTTATGTCAAAACTCTAAAAAATGCAGGAATCTCGGAAAATGAGATTGACAAGTGGGAATACAGCTACCTTCACTCTCTTGACAATGGTGTTCAACTGAATTTTTTCCCGCAATTCTATGCAATCGGTACAAAACCATAGCATTTATAAGAACTCTATAAATCTAAATTTTGAAAAACACATGTCAGTAAAAATTATTGATGGTAGGGAAATTGCAAAGAACCTTAGGCTAAAAACGGCGAAGGAAATTGAAAAATTAAAAGATAAATATGAATGTAATATAAACATCAATACAATTAAAATCGGGTCTGATCCTGCTTCTGAGATTTATCTTAAATTAAGAGAAAAAGCATGCAGAGAAGTTGGAATCAGTACAAGCAGAACTGAATTTTTAGGAAATGTAACAGAAAAAGAAGTCTTAGATTCCATAAAGGATCTGAACAATGATAAAAATGTTCATGGGATACTTGTTCAATTTCCAGTACCAAAAAATATTTCTCAAGATAAAATTGTAAATACAATCGATCCAAGAAAAGACGTAGAAGGTTTAACACCATACAATATAGGAAATACTCTAATTGGTCTCGAAAATATTGTTCCATGTACCCCGCTTGCAGTATTAAAAATTCTTGAACATGAAAATATAGAATTAAAAGGAAAAAATATTGCAATTGTTAATCACTCAAATATCGTGGGGAAGCCACTTGCCGCACTGCTTTTGAATAGAAATGCAACCGTTTCTATTTGCCATGTCTTTACAAAAGATATCAAGCCGATTACTTCAAAAGCAGACATCTTGATAACTGCTGCAGGGGTTCCAAAACTAATTACAAAGGACCATATAAAAAACGACGCGCTTGTAATAGATGTTGCAATTACAAATACAGTTGATGGGATTGTAGGGGATATAGATTTTCAATCTGTAAAAGAAAAAGCAGCAAAAATAACACCTGTTCCTGGTGGTGTGGGCCCTGTCACTGTTGCATGTTCCCTAATAAACATGACAAAGACATTTAGAAACTGCTTAGATGTTAAAGATAGGTAAATATCATCTGCGTTTCTTGTCTTTAAAATCTTTAAAAGTTATGCTTCACTTTTTGAAAATAGATAACTAGCCGTGGTAATAAGAAGAATGCACATTGGGGCTACAATAGCAAAGTCCACCAGTGGTAAAAAATAATTATCCACTCCAATTATACTTCCACGCATTCCATCTACCATATAGAATAACGGATTTAAAAAGGATAGTTTTACTATAATATCAGGTATTCCTGGATTTGAAGCTATCGGGAAAAAAGCACCCGACATAAAGAGAAGGGGCATTATAACTAAATTCATGATTAGCTGGAATCCTTGAAAATCCTCCATTTTTGATGCAAGTATAATACCAAATCCAACAGCAGTAAAGGCAATAAGAACCATAAATATTATCGTAAAAAAAAGCCCGGAAAATCCTAGAATTGGTGTACCCAACACAAATGCAATAGATAAAATTATTATTCCGCTAGATGGGCTAGCGTTGAACGATGAATAAATTGGAACAATATCAAAAAGGTCGCATATACTCCCAAATAGGGAGTCTCCACGACCTTGGTCGTGGAGACAAATATTATGGACAATTAAATGTAATAGTTTAATCTACTTGACCCGAAGTGAGATAGAAATTTTTATCGAGCTCAAAA
>JAYEJG010000073.1:0-2942 GCA_034660435.1 Thermoplasmatota archaeon | reverse complement strand
GCAACCATAACTGCTACACTGTTACCAACACATACTGCCATTTCAAGATCCTTATCGCCTATTTTATCATAGGTCGTACGAGTCTGTCTCTTTTTAATAAGACGCGCGGTAAACTTGTTTTTACCTATTTCCATCAAACGGTGATAAGAAACATTTCTCCCGGCCTCTGGATCTTTGATGGTTGCAACGGTTGCAGAGCCATATCTACCACCATCATCTTTTAAATGGTAAAGAATTGGGATTTTACTAAGATCAGGGTCTTTTACAATTACTTCTTGACATGGAGCTTCTTTTACAATCTCTGGTTTTTTTGGATTGCAAAGAGCAGCAACAAGTTTCAACAAAAGTTTATCCTTAGTTGTACCGAGACCCTCAGCAATAATGTCGCGATTAGATGCAATACCTGCAAAAACAGGGAAATCAAAGCCTTTAACATTATCAAAGATTACTGGCCGTTCGTTTGAAGAGTAGATGATATTTGCAACTTCGTATTTATGAGAAACTTCTTTTTTTATTCTTACCAATTTTTTTTCTTCTTCAAGCTTTTTTAAAAAATTACGGAGATTCATATACTGTTACCTTCTCTAGAAGCACCTACAATGGTTTTTATCGTTTGAAAACCTTCCTTTTCAATTGCATTTGCAACATCATTCTGAAGATCTTTTCCAGGTGTTAATGCTATCATGTTCCCCCCCAGACCACCGCCAGTCAGTTTTGCACCAAGTGCTCCCTGAGATCTTGCAAGTTTTACAAGAAAATCTAACTCTCTTGAAGACACTTCAATTTGTTGTAGAAGTTTATGACTTTCATTCATAAGCTTTCCAACTTCCACATAATCCTCATTTTTCAATGCATCTTTTGCCAGATATGCTACATTTTCTGCTCTGTTGAATATCTCTTTGTACTTTTCAGGATTTTTTTCTTTTCTCTCACGAACACCTGCAACTGCTCTTACCGTATCAGCAACCTTCCCAGTATCTCCAATAACAACTTCAACTGGATTTTGAAGAGATATTTTTTCGATTGTGTTTTCTTCACCCTTCTGGAACCATATAAGACCACCATAGGTTGATGCGGTGTTGTCTACGCCTGAAGGAGTGCCATGATACCCTTTTTCTCCCTCATATGCAATATCATTAATCTCATCGTCAGATAAATTTAGTTCAAAATGATCGGAAAGCGCCCTTGCAATTGCAACACAAGAAGCAGCACTAGCACCAATACCGCTAGCACAGTAAAGATTTCCATCAAGAATGATTTCAATACCATTTTTTGATAAATCTACCCCTGCTTTTTTTATGACTCGTTCTATAGAGTCCTTTTGCTGATCCATTTTGTCTTCTTTATATCTTGGTGTTGCTTTTCTATTGTCTTGTAACGTCCATCCTGATTTCCCCGTAGGTTCTATTTTTGCAATTGTGTACTTTCCAACTGCTGAGACAATAGATGGTAGCCCATAGACGACAAAGTGCTCATTAAACAATATAGCTTTTCCAAAACCAATGCCTTCGCCTGACATATTTCATCACGTATACTACTTTTTGACTTTTTTGCTGTAATAACGAAATAGGTATATGTTTTTTATGATTATGGTAAAAGAAATAAAATCAAAGAAAAAAGTTAAGAAATAATAGTTAAATTCAATAAAGTCAACAGGTTTTACATATAAGAATGAAAAATGAACTCCGCAAAATATTAATGAAAAAGAGATGGGATTTATCTAAAGATGCTGTCTTAGAAAAAAGTAACCTGATTAAAAAAAGACTTTTTGAAACAAACGAATTCAAACAATCATCTACAATTCTTTTCTATGTATCTTATGATAACGAGGTTTACACCCACGATATGATTAAGGAATGCCTATCGAAGGACAAACACGTAGTTGTACCAGTTACTGACAAAGAAAACAGATGTTTAACTCTATCTGAACTTGATAGTTGGGATGATCTCGATTATGGTGCCTATGATATCCTTGAACCTAAGAAAGAAAAAATAAAGAGAATATCCGTTGAGAAAATCGATTTGATTATTGTTCCAGGTGTTGGATTTGACAGACACGGCAATAGAATGGGGCATGGAAAAGGATACTATGATAGGTTCCTAGAGAAAACAAAAAAAGTTAGTGTTGGCCTTGCTTTTGAATTACAAATTGTAAAAAATATTCCAACGGATAGAAACGATGCACCAGTTGATATGATTATTACAGAAGAAAGGATAATTAAACATTTAGATAAGATTTAAGAAATTCGTCCCATGATGCATCTTTTGAAAATTTTAGATTTTCATATGGGCAAGGTATCTTACCACGAGATAAATATTTATTATACCTAATCTTACTTCGCGGGAAATATATATTTAAACCATTTGATGGATCGCCTGAAACTTTCTTTATAGCAGGTATAGAATCATTGATTTTTTCCATAACTGAAGAACATAGATGAATTATCATAGGATTTTGGATGTGATCTCTGAGAAGTTCAACGAAATTATACAAATCAATGCGGCAATCATAGGAAAACATCTCCAATGGCAGTCTCTCGTAAAATATATTATACACTGAGAATTTTGGATATGCTTCTCCAAATTCCCGTGTATTGAGTCTAGATATTTTCAGCGCCTTGGCAACATCGTTATTATGCAAATGTAGGATTAAAAATGAGGATAAATTATGCATAGCCTTTACAAGATCGTTGATCTTGCTGAGGTTAACAACCGCAACAGATGAATGCATAATAACAGTATGCAGTCCTGAAAAAGGGAGTTTGTTGAAAATTTTGGTTAATGGAGAAAGTTTCATTCCATAAGACTCAAAATATTGAAACGTGTGAGTCTTAAATCGAAAAGGCGCCCTATTTGCAAATTCCTCGGGCGTCATTTCAGTATTGTTCCTGAGATCCCATACTGCAGGGTAATAACGCCGGACTACCTCAAGATGGGGTATA
>JAYEJG010000072.1:0-3000 GCA_034660435.1 Thermoplasmatota archaeon | reverse complement strand
TTCAAATGAAAGTGATGAGAAAGCAGCAGTTTTGCTTGATCGACTCATAGATGCTCACTCAAATCCCATAGACTCCTTAGAGAACATTGTTAAAAATAGCAATGTTGTTGTTTTTGGTGCAGGTCCAAGTCTGAAAAAAACAATAAGTCATCACAAAACATTTCTTGAGAATAATATTATAATTGCTGCCGATGGGGCAACATCTGCACTTTTGGAAAGTGATTTGTTGCCAGATGTAATTGTCACAGATTTAGATGGAAAGATTTCGGATCAAATAGCTGCAAATTCTAGAGGAAGTCTTGTTGTAATACATGCACATGGAAACAATATTGATAAACTTGAAAAATATGTTCAAAAATTTGAAGGAACGGTTATTGGGACTACACAGACAAATCCGCAACCATTCAAAAATCTCTACAATTTTGGAGGGTTTACTGATGGAGATCGAGCGATTTTTCTGGCAAATCATTTTAGTGCAAACAATATATATCTAGCGGGTTTTGATTTTAATGGGGAAATTGGTAAATATTCTTTTGGAAAAAACAAAGACAAAAAAATTAAGCTGAAAAAACTTGAGTGGTGCAACTATCTCATAAATAACATTCAAAAAAACAATTCTAATGTACATTTCCTTTGACCTTTTTAGGTACCTTAATAAAGAACTATATATTCCACCCACTGACCATGACATTTGAAGAAGGGTTGTTAATTTTTCTTACTATTCTTGGGATTTATGCGTTAGCTATGGTTATCCTTTACAAATCAGGTCTTATGGAAAAGCATAATCTGTCTTTTTATGGTCCTGCTTTGATGTGGAGAACAAATAAGGGTAAGAATTTCATAAATCGGGTGTCAAAAAAGAAAAAATTCTGGTTGGCATATGCAAATGTTGGAATAGTTGCATGTTTTATTTTGATGATTTTGATGTTTTTACTTTTAATCTCAACATTTCCGATAGCGATTCAACAAGAAGATACAATCGTATCATCTCATCCAGAAATCGCATTGGCCCTTCCTGGTTTGAATCCAATAATACCTTTAGGGTATGGAATTATTGCATTTGTAATTGCACTGGTGGTCCATGAATTTTCACATGGCATTTTGGCCAGCGCTCAAAAACTAAAGGTAAAGTCTCTAGGCATTTTATACTTTATAATTCCGATAGGTGCATTTTGTGAACCTGATGAAGAAAAACTTAAAAAGGCCAGCAATAAAAAACGTATGAGGGTTTTTGCAGCTGGCCCCACCGCAAATTTGGCCGTTGCATTTATATGTCTAGCCATTTGCTCGATCATGATATTTTCCTGCGTCCAACCTGCAGCAGATGGAGTAGGAGTTTTTTCAGTTGGAGAAGGAATGCCCGCTGAAGAATTGGGATTAGAACAAGGCATGATTATAACTTCAATTAATGGATCAGAAGTAACAGATATTGCTACTTTTGAAAAGGCATTGGACAATACGAGTGCCAATCAAACAGTGGAAATAACATATGTGTCTAGAACAGAAATGTATACTGGAGACGTAAAACTTGCAAATAAATATCAAATATATTACAATGCTATTGAAGAAGAATTTGGAGAGGTTAATTCCACTTATGCAAAACTAATTGAAAAATACCGTGGAAAAGGATATCTAGGGGTAAGCGCAACAACTCAATTTAAGTCAGATATAAATATATTGAAGAATCCATTTTCTTATTTCCCTTTTGGCTTTATTTATTATATTGGAATGCCGCTGTTTGGCTTAATGGATGGGTACAGTGCTTTAAATGAGCCGTTTTCGGATTTCTATGTGGTAAATGGTTTGCCACAAGACGCATTTTGGATAGTTGTAAATATTTTTTATTGGATATTCTGGTTTAATTTTATGGTTGCAACATTTAACGTTCTTCCAATGATTCCTCTTGATGGGGGATACATGTTTGGAGATCTAGTTGACATTATATTGAAAAAACTAAAAACAAGCATTTCCAAGGAACGACGGGAAAAAATAATTACGAACATTTCAACAGTACTTTCTCTATTCATTTTGATGCTTATTTTGGCACCAATTATAGTGCCAAATATACGAGTGTTATTCTAAAAAAAATTGGTAATTTATGCCCCAATTTTTACACTACAAGGTGGAGGGAGTTTTATTCCTGCTTTTCTTAGAGCTGCTTTAGCATGAGCAATGTTTTGTTCAAATGTTTCAACTGTAATTATTATTTGACCAGAGTTTACTCTTGCAGCAGTTCCAACATTTTTTCCATATGAAGACCTCATACCTTGAGAAACACGATCTGCCCCTGCCCCGGTAGCTTGTTTGTTTTCTCGTACAACAACATGTGGGTACGACCTAACTGTTACACGGTAGTTTGTTGGCCCTACTCCTTGTTCCATTGTTCTGTTTACGGTTATACGTGCAGCTTCTAAAGCATTATGCATAATTTGGCATTTTTCGTTTGCAATAAGCGAAAGTGTTATTGGAAATTCTCCAGTTTTGTTTCCTAGTACAAACTGTGTGATACGCGAATTTGGTATGCCGCCAATATACTTGCGCCTTGTAGTCGGCATTCCTCTTATGTATCTGTACATACTGCCTGGTTTTCGTGCCATTTTTTACACCTAGCGTTTCTATTGATAGAAAAATCGAAATGGGTATGGTATTTATAACTCTTTTTACATCCCGTTTTTCATCCAAACCATATAATTCTAGGTTTTTTGCACCATAACCTTTAAAATAGGTAGGACATTGCCTAAATCCACATTACTATGGTGAAATAATGACGGATAATAAAATTGTATTGCCCGGCGAACAAGTGTCCACATCAGAAGAATTGTTGCCTGGAGATGGCACATTTGAAGAAGAAGGCATTATAAGATCTGCAAGACTTGGGACATATGTTGTTGATGAAAAACACAGAATGGCGACTGTAAAACCATTAACAAGCATTCCTGTTGAAGTCAAAAGGGGAGACATTGTGCTTGCAAAAATCAATTCAGTAAGATCCAACATGAT
>JAYEJG010000071.1:0-3021 GCA_034660435.1 Thermoplasmatota archaeon | reverse complement strand
AGCATAATCCAGGATCCGAACGGGACTCAAAAGTTGAGGAGATAAGAATTAGCAGACCTCGTAAAGAAAAAGAAATTGTTTCAGTAACTGGAGATAAAATCAAAGAAGGTAAAAAAGTAATGCCTGTACAATCACATAAAAGTGATGACGGCGACTGGTTTCAAGGAACTGATGCAATTAGATACGAGATTGATAAATTAACTGGAGAAATCGACGAAGAAAATCTCGATAAGTGGTTTGAAGGAATAGATGATATCAGGGTAAAAATCGATGAAAAAATAAAAAAGAAAGATAAAAAGAAGAATGAAGAAAATACCTAGCCCTAAATGATTTTTGAAGTAATTTTAAATATTTCATCTTAGTTTACGATCCATTGATGGCAAGAGAGAATAAATTAATTAAGGAGTTTTATGAGTTAAGGGTTAGTCAATTAATGGATAAGAGGGTTTGGGATCTGCCTTTAATTGAAGAAAAAGGCGATATTTCCCATGTTCTTTCCATCCTTGGCGCGAGAAATCACATTTGGGTAATAAAGGACAAGGAATCAAAAGAATTTACTGGAGTTATTACTGAACACGACGTTCTGTCAATACTTGCACCAAAACATTTTCCATCTTATGTTTTTGGAATGCCAGACGTGCGTTCAATTCAACATGGAACAGCAAAAATAGCTGAAGATGTAATGTGCAGTAAGCCAATAACCTGCAATCCTGCGGATAAGATAGTTGATGCATTGATGAAAATGGTTAAATATAAACTTAGAAGACTTCCGGTGATAAGAAATAAAGAAATTATTGGAGAACTTACCCTCCATCAGTTAATAAGGAAATATTATGCGGCCACTCAATACCATCCAATGGTAGAAGACAAAGAAGGTTGATAATAACGGAAGAAATGGAGATAATTTTTAATGTTCTTTTATTATGCGCTCTTGCTCTGATATCTGCAAGGATTTTGGGACATTTATTTTATAAATTGAAACAACCAGCTGTCATCGGTGAGATGTTTGCAGGGATTATCCTTGGAGGAATAATAGTTGGAGTTTTTTCAGGGCAGGAGTTTTATCTTTTTGAGTATAAACTACCACTTCCATTGTTGAATTTTGCATCTGAAGATTTCGACCCTTTTACTTTATTCGCTGAAATCGGGATTCTTTTCATGCTTTTCATATCTGGACTTGAAACTAGCCTTCCAAAACTTAAAAAAATGGGTAAAAACTCATCTTTCATAGCCGTTGGTGGAGTAATTCTACCATTACTACTAGGAACCTTGGCAGGGATGCTTCTAGGATTGAATTTACAGGAAAGCATAGTCATTGGTTTAATCTTAACTGCTACTTCCGTTGGTGTAACTGTTAGAACTCTTATGGATTTACGTGTCTTGGATTCAGACGTTGGTACAACAATACTTGGCGGTGCAGTAATTGACGACGTGATAGGGATTATATTACTGGCTTTTGCACTGGGTATTGAATCTCTAATGGATGCTGTTTGGATTGGTATACGAATCACGGCTTTCTTCCTAATATTTTTACTCCTTGGTTTGAAAGTTATTGATAAAGTACTTGACCTCGGTGAAAAAATTCATCTGCCGAAAGCGTTTCTCAGCATTTCACTATCCATTCTTTTAATATACTCATTTTTTGCTGATAAAGCAGGTATTTCTGGTATTATCGGGGCGTTTGTTGCAGGCATACTTATAGGGCAGAATGTAAAATCAAGAAGAGTCATTGAAGAAATTAAAACCATGGGATATGGTTTTTTTATCCCTATTTTCTTTGTATGGGTTGGCTTTAGCCTTTGGAATGGACCAGGTATAGATCAAACAATACTGGTTAGCACTGTTATAATGTCAATTGTAATTATCACAGTTAGTATTGTTGGAAAAATAGCTGGATGTGGTATAGGAGCAAAACTAGCAGGGATGAGCAGACGGGAGTCTCTGCAGGTTGGAGTCGGTATGATACCACGTATGGAACTAGCACTAATTATTGCCACTGCTGCCATATCACATGGTCTTTTAACTGGTAATGTTGCACACCAAATACTAATTGCTACAATTTTGTTAACAATAGTTACAACACTTATTGCACCAATTCTAATCAAGGTGTCATTTAAAGAACAGTAGAACATTACCCACAGATTGTTTATGAGATATTTATTTGAACTTTCCAAAGAACATAATACACTGCCTACTTCTGAGGTTATTTCTTGTTTAAAAGCAGGGAAAATAAAATTTGAAACCATTGTGTCAAATGAAGATGTACTCATTGTTGAAACAAATAGTGGAAATGATAAAATTAAAAGATTAATGGATAGACTTTCTTTTACTTTTTATATTGATGAGTTTTTATTCTCGTCTAGTCCATCTATAGAAGAAATCAAAGAAAAAGTAAACAAAATATGCATATCTTGTGAGGGATCAATTGCGGTAAAATGCAAGAACCGTTCAGAAAAAATTAACTCACAAGAAATTGTAAAAACACTAGCTGAAATTTTTTCAAAAAACAGAACGGTAATTCTTAACCATCCTGATATTGAAATAAGATGTTTTATTACTGATAGTGGGATATATGTTGGCATTAAAATCGGTGAGATAAACAGAAGTAAATTTGAAGAGAGAAAAGTGCAACACCGGCCATTTTTTTCACCGATATCACTTCATCCAAAGATCGCAAGAGCGCTTGTTAATTTGTCCCGCATATCCAAAGGAGAAACACTTTTAGACCCGTTTTGTGGAACTGGTGGGATTTTAATAGAATCTGGTTTAATGGGTGTAACTCCAGTTGGATCAGACGCAGAAGAAAAGATGGTCAAAGGGTGTAAAAGGAGTCTAGACTATTATAAGATAAAAAACTACAACATCTATAATCGTGACATAGGTGAAATTAAGAAAAAAATCTCAAATGTTGATGCTATTGTAACAGATATGCCATATGGAAAATCGGCAACAACAAAAGGAGAAGAAATCAATAAGTTATATGGCCGTGCTTTTGAAAGTATGAACGATATTTTAAAGCAT
>JAYEJG010000070.1:0-3047 GCA_034660435.1 Thermoplasmatota archaeon | reverse complement strand
ATCAAAAATCATTGGTTTCAAAGTAGAAGGGTCAAAGGACAGTGTAAAGACAAAGTCCTTAGAACTTCTAAACAAGAACAAACTTGATTTTGTTGTGGGAAATACAACTTCTGGTTTCGGTGCTGATGAAAACGAAATTTGGGTTTTTGGTTCCAAAGGTAATATCATTCACAAAAATGGAACTAAAGATTATCTTGCAGACTGCATCTTGGATTTAATAAAAGAGTGACTAAAATGAAAGCTATTGCTTTTGCACCTGGCCACATTTCAGCTTTTTTTGAACCAATCTATAACAACAGCAATATATATAGAACAGGATCCAGGGGTGCAGGAATCAATGTCTCTTTGGGGGCAATTTCGAAAGTTACTGCAAAAGAATCGGCAGAACAACTTTTCGAGTTTTATATAAATGGAAAAAAAGTCAATTCTCCAGTCGTAAATCTTGCTTTTAGACATATGCTTGGAGAAACAAAGATTCATACAATAGTAAAAACAAACCTCGAATTGCCCATCGGCCAGGGTTTTGGTATGAGTTCAGCAAGTGCACTAAGTGCAACATATGCACTTGCAGAGATTTTAAACTGCCCAAAAACTGATGCAATGAAAGCATCACATTTTGCAGAAGTTCAATTAAAAACCGGTCTTGGTGATGTTGTTGCAAGTTGCTTTGGCGGAATTGAGATAAGAAAAGAACCTGGACTGCCGCCGTGGGGAATTATTGAGCATATTCCTGGAAACTATGATGTTGTTTTATGTGTAATTGGCAAAGAACTTGGTACAAAGAAGATCCTATTAGACCAAAGTAAATTAAGCGGCATAATGTCCTATGGGAAATATTGTACAAAAAAACTTTTAGAAGCACCATCAATCGAAAATCTCTTTTTGCTTTCCCAGACATTTACAGAAAAAACAAAACTTGCCAATAAAAAAGTTCTTGATGCAATTAAACTAGTCAATAACTTTGGGATGGCAAGCATGTGTATGTTGGGCAACTCCGTTTTTGCCATAGGAAAAACAAATGATATTTCAACAGCACTTTTACAATTTGGTAATGTTTACATTTGTAAAGTTGATGAATGTGGTGCCAGTTTGTTGAAAGAATGATTTTGTATATTTATCTGTGTCAAATTTCATTAAAAGGGGCATTGGATGGGAAAAATTAGACGTCATCAGTTTTTCCCGTGGCAAGAGCTATTAGATGTTTTTCACCATCTTCTGGTCCTTTAGCAAATAAAATATCTCCGGAATCAATTTTGGTATATTTTGTTGGGCCATAGAGCCATTTATTCTTATGTCTCATTGCAATGACAGTCATTCCAATTTCGCTTGAAAGTTTCAATTTTCCAAGAGTCTTTCCACAAAGAATAGAATTTCCTTTAACTCGGATTCTTGTGAAGACTACATCTGCTTCCCTTATACTCATTTTAATTATGGGATGAAGCTCAACGTCTCGCAGTTCCACATCTGCAATTTCTTGTGCAGCATCTGCAATTTTTTCACCACATTCTGCAAGCCTGAGAACCGTTAAAGCATCATTAACGCTGAGTTTTTTGTTTTTTAGTTGTTCGAGTGTTTTTTTCTGAATGCCTTTGTATAACTTATCTACAACGTCTTCAAGATCATAAACCTCTTCAGAGATAATTTTCGCATCATATAAGATGGACGAATACGCAAGATCTACCATCAACTCGGACTTGTCTTTAATCTCCAAGACCATGTCTTCAACTGTTTTCTCTTTCACTCGAGCACCCCCAGTTTCCCTTTTAAGAATTTATTTAACTCCTCGTAGCCCTCTCGAGTTCCACGTACTATAAGCCAGTCATCTGCTTCAATTGCAGCATCTGCCCTAGGATTATATATCCAACAATCTTTTCTCCTTATTGCAATAATCCTCATACCAGTTTCAGCTTCTACTTTAAGATCTCCAACTTTTTGACCGCAGGCATTAGACTCATCAGAAACTTTAGTTCTAAACAGTTGTTCGTCTGCCTGTTTCAATATCTTGGGCAGAATTGGACCGGTTGTTTCTTTTGATAAAAGGTCAACGATATCGCCTGCAGCATTTGATATTGTTTCTGCAGCTTCAGCAATTTGTAGAATTCCTGCAAGTTGCTCGGCGTCATCCTTTGTTCTTGCGGCCATCATTGCCATCATTCGAATGTCGTAATTTAGTTTATCCATTCTGACATCCAGATACCTTACTTCTTCGGCAATATCTTTGTTGTCAAAAAGTGCAGCAGAATATGCAAGATCAATTATGAGCTCAGAGATATCTTTCATCTCAGTAAGAAGATCTTTTACAGGGGTCGGTTCATACTCAAGCTCAGTAAACTCTTCCTTTTTCCACTTTTCTTTTGGCGTTCTTTGAAGCCTTCCAAATATACTTCTGGGTTTCTTTTTCTTCATATTCCTACTACTCCAATTAACAAAAATAAAAATGCAATTCCGAGAGTATCTCCAACTGTTGTTACTACAGGGGCCACTGTATCGTCGGGATCAAGACCTTTCTTAAAAGATAAAAACGCTGTAAAAACACTAATGATCGATACCACACAAACAAGCAATATACCTGCTCCAAGTATAATGGATATAAACTTCATTGGAACTAAACCCACTTGTAAACTTCCAAATGAAGCTGCTAAATAAATAAGTATCGCAAGTACAAAGTATACCATTATCCCAAGTAAAATAGATGTAATCAGATTTTCTCGCATCTTTTTATCTTTGACATCGAGGTTTATATATCCAACGTGTAAACCTGATGCAAGTCGGGCCCCAAGGACACTTCCAATGTTTCCTCCAACACTATTTATCACAGGAATTGAAATAAGAAAAATAGGTAGTTTAACAAGCATTTCTTGCCCGCCTTGAAGCATTTGGCCTGCAAAAACCTCAATAAATACACATAGTGTTAACAAGGGAATACTGTGCCGAACAATTTTTTTCCAGTCATATATCACAACATCACCCCTACAACTAGACTTGCGCTTCCAAAAATACACAACATTGTAACAATATCGCCAAATGTTGCAAGTGCAGGACCTGTA
>JAYEJG010000069.1:0-3057 GCA_034660435.1 Thermoplasmatota archaeon | reverse complement strand
TCTTGATCAAAAAGCAGGACATCTTTTTGGCACTGATAAACTGGAAGAGGTCTTAGACTGGTCTTTTGAGCTTGGAATTAAAAATCTTACGGTTTATGCGTTTTCAACAGAGAATTTTGACAGGACAACTGGCGAGGTGAAAACACTTATGCGCCTTTGTAAAGACGAGCTCGATAGAGCGGCTAAAGATTCAAGAATACATAAAAACAAGGTGAAAATAAGGGTTATTGGTCATTTGGAATCTCTTCCAAAAGGCATTGTAGAATCGGCAAGAAATATAATGGACCAGACAAAAGATTATGACAATTATTCATTTAATATTGCTCTTGCGTATAGCGGGCGAGGCGAGATAATTCAAGCAATACAAAAAATTGCAAAAGATGTTAAAGAAGACAAATTAAATATTGAAGAAATCAAAGAGCCAATAGTATCAAAATACCTCTATACAAATGGCATTCCAGATCCCGACATAATTCTCAGAACCTCTGGTGAAGAAAGAATTTCTAATTTTCTTTTATGGCAACTTGCGTATTCGGAGCTTTATTTTTCTGATGTTTATTGGCCCGCGTTTCAAAAAAGAGATTTTTTAAAGGCAATTAGAACGTGCCAGCAAAGGAAAAGAAGATTCGGTAGATAGAAATTTTGTTAGGTGTCTTCCTCCTTCTCGATATCATCTGCGATTTCTTTGAGTTTTAAAAACTGACGTGATATAAAGTATACCAAAAGCCCACCACCTAGAAACAATATGGAAAATGCAAGAATTACTCCTGAAGTATCTTTTTCAATTCCATCTATATTTAGAATGTTTATAATTGCAGAAGAGATAAGTAAGACAAAGCCTGCAATCAGTAGCATTTTGTAAAATATACCTGTTTTGAAATCGTTATTTGTTGAAAAGTATCTTTTTTTGGTCATTTACCTAACAACTCCAATAGTCCCTTAAGAATTGTTGCCAGACATACTTAATGCGTTTTGTACTTTGCTTTGTAATTCATTAAGACCTTCTTTCACTCTCCCCTCTTGTTTTTCTAGGGTGCTTTTTCTTAAATCTAAGGATTCTTTATTTTCTTTTAACTCCTTTACGACATCGTTTTTACCCTTTGCTTTGATAAGTATTGCGCCTACGCTTTTATAGATGGGTGTTTTTACATCTGTTTTTTCTAGTTCTTCTAAAGCTTCTTTAACTTCTTTTAATCTTAATTCAATTTGTTGTCTTTGTTGGGTTATCATCTGCAGTTGTGCCCTTTGTTGTTGTAATCGACTTATTTGATCTTGTAACTGTTTGGGTATTTCATTTTCTGCCATAATATTGCGCTCCTGAGGCTCGGTAATATGTCATTTTGTTATTAAATATATTGATGGACTTTTCTGAAGCTTAGTAGGTGTAAAAAGTGTCAAAAGGATAAGTCTTGAATAATTTAATCGTCTTGTCAAAAGTCTTAAATCAGAAGAGGCCCTTGCCATAAAGCAATAGAAGCGACGTATCTCATGTTCCTACACATTTTCGGTTTGCTATCTGTAAGCATTTTACTATTAGTTGGCTATTTTTTATCCGGTGTTAGTATTTCCGCTTCTGCCACCATTTATACGCTGATTATTTTTCTTTTACCCACAACGATGATGGTGGGTTTTGGTATGATATTTGGAGGTTTAACGATTTGGCTTAAGAATATTGGTGAGACTGTCCCACTTTTGCAAAGTGTTTTTATGTTTTTTTGTGGGGTTTGTTTTCCAATAGCCATTTTACCAACTTTTTTACAGCCCATAGCAAAATACCTGCCGTTCTATTACCCCCATAGAGGGTTTAAGAAGATCTTTGATTCCTTCTACGCCCGTGTCCGAGATGTTATCTTATGCTGGCGTGTTGCTGATTTCCTCGATATTATTTGTAGCATTAGGTGTTATCGTCTTGCACATATGTTTAATCAAGGCCAAAAGAGAGGGTAGTTTGACATTCTATTGATCTGTAATATAATTGTTTCATTTTACGCATCATTTTCATTTTTATCCTATTATATCCTATTATATGCTATTAGTATTACTATTCATAGAAAGAAATAGAAAATATTATATAGAAAGATGTAAATATACTACATTACATAAATTATTTGAAATGGGGGATAAAATATGAAAAAGAATGATAAGTTGATTGTAATACTAGGTGTGGTAATCCTAGTCACAGCCTCAGTTGGAGTCTATGTCTGGACACCCGGGGAAGGAAAAGAAGCTTTGATGAAATCTGATGAACTGGCATATATCTCAGGAGTTTTAATGCATCCTCCAGATGCAATAACTGTTTCTGATTCATGTCCATTTTACCCGTTAATAGCAACGCCATTGGCAGTTCACTATAATTCAAATGGGGAGCAAGAAGTTATGCCTCTCTATATTGAAAACATTGAAGATCCATCGGCTGCAATTACGAAGGTAGAATCCCAAATAGAACGGTTGGACGATTATAGATATATGATAGATGACTCTAGAACAGCAGAAGAACTCTCTCTCGACATAGCAAAGGAATTTTGGGAGAGCAGTGATGCAGCTCTTTTAATTGAAGATGACGAGTCAGGGTACAACCTGGGAGTAATAGCCACGCCTATTGCTTCTTATCTAAGTATCCCTGTTATTGTTACCGATGAAGTTGATTCTGAAGTGACAGAGGTTCTTACTGGTCTTGGTGTAAAACATACCATTGTGTGTGGAGAAAACCTAGAAGGTTATGGAAGTGTTTTAGAGTTTAAGACTGTGGAAGAAATCGTTGATGCACAAATTGATCTACTTATGGATAAATTTGGTGACATTAACTATCTTACTCTTACAAACCCAGTAGATGCATTTCCTCCAAAAGTTTTAGACTCTGTAGAAAAACATTTTGGTTCCTCATCCGAGGAATGGTCTTTTACTATACCTAACGATTATAAATACGCATTGATAAAGATTGAAGCAAGTGCAGATGAGCCTCTAAGTTTTACAATTGGGGCAGATCTAGAAGATATCCATCCAGTTTTGCAAGAAAAGGAAGTAACTGATGGCGGCCCTGCTACACCAAAGAGAGAT
>JAYEJG010000068.1:0-3078 GCA_034660435.1 Thermoplasmatota archaeon | reverse complement strand
GGAAAAAGTAAATGAAAAACGAAAAATGTGGAGGCGGGATTTACAAGACTTAATTATTGGGGCGTTACCTGAGTTCAATGAAGTAACAAATGATATAAAGAATTGGTGTGAAACTTTGGCATAAAAAATAAGTTTGTAACATTTGATTCTTCAATGTATCATGATGCGTACTGGGAACATGGTGAAAATATTGAAGAGGGGAGGTAGAAAAGTGGGTAGAAAAACTCTCGGAAAAACAAAGAATCATTCTTTCTTTGATTTTGAAAAATTCAAAAATTTCAAAGAAACAAATTGAAATTAGAGGGAATTTATCAAAAAAATCAGTCGAGTATAATATTGCAAAATTAAAGAAAAAAGGATTACTAAAACGGGTTGGTCCTGCAAAGGGCGGGCATTGGGAAATAGTTGAAAAATGAACGCGAGAAATCAGATTTTATTTACCGTGGTGTTGGTAAGCCTTATTGATAACATCTACAACCTTTTCCAATTCCTCTTTTGTAAGCGCTGGATGAACTGGTAGAGACACTACTTCATTTACGAGTCTTTCTGAAACTTTTAGATCGTTGTGCCCAAATTTTTCTAGGTGAGGATAGTGATGTAGTGGTTTTGGATAATATATTCCAAATCCAACTTCGTTTTTCTTTAACTCTTCAAGCAATTTTTCACGATTTTTGCATTTAATTGTATATTGATGATATGCATGTTTGACACCATCAAGGACATATGGTGTTTCAACATTTTCTAGATTTTTGTCATAGAATTTTGCGTTTTCCCTTCTCTTTTCCAAAAAGTCTGGTAGCTTTTTAAGTTGCTCAAGACCAATTGCTGCACTGATGTCTGTCATTCTATAGTTATACCCGAGTCTTCCATGTTCATATCCCCATTTTGTCTTTTCTCTTCCGTGATTTCTAATGGAATTTGCTATTTCAAATAGCTCATCATCGTTTGTCGTTGCCATTCCACCTTCGCCCGTAGTCATATTTTTTGTCGGGTAAAATGAAAAACATTCAAGATTTCCAAAAGATCCTATCATTTTACCATCAAGTACGGCACCATGTGCTTGGGCTGCATCTCCTATGACTAAAATATCATGGTCATCTGCAATTTTCTGAATTTCTTTTATATCTGCTGCTTGTCCGTAGAGATGAACTGGCATTATTGCCTTTGTTTTCTCGTTAATAAGTCCTTCAATTTTTTCTGTGTCAATATTGAAAGTTTTTTCATCTACATCACAAAACTTTGGTGTTGCATTACAGAATAAAATCGAATTCGCTGATGCAATAAATGAAAATGAAGGGATTATCACCTCATCATTCTCTTTAATTCCAAGTGAAAGAAGACCTAAATGAAGTGCCGCAGTTCCAGATGTTGTTGCAAGCGCGTATTTTGTTCCAATGTATTTCGCAAAATCTTCTTCGAATTCTTTAGTTCTTGGACCAGATGCTATCATTCCAGAATCAAGTACTTCTAAAACTGCTTTTTTTTCTTCCTCTCCGATTAATGGTTTTGCAATTGAAATCATAAACTAATCTCCTTACAAATCTTGGAATCGACTTCTATTTCAGTTCCACATTTACTGCATTTAAAGCTGGTAACTGCTCCTTTTTCCACGCCACTTTTTAACCTCTCCCCGCATTTGCAAACAAACCCTTTTATCATTGCAGGGTTTCCATATACTAGTGCATTATCTGGTATGTCCTTTGTGACTACAGATCCCGCTCCAATAAGTGCATTTTTTCCAATTGTTATTCCAGCGATAATTGTTGAATTTGCACCTATTGATGCCCCATCTTTTACGAGTGTCTTTGCGACTTTTTCATCTGACCAAATCTTTGCCCTTGGGTAAAGATCATTTGTAAAGCAAACATGCGGTCCGATAAATACATCGTTTCCAACAGTCAATCCATGATATAATGTTGCGAAGTTCTGAATTTTACAGTTATCTCCAACTTTTACCCCTATATCGACGAATACATCTTTTCCAATATTGCAGTTTTTGCCAATTGTTGCGTTTTTGCGTATATGGACAAAATGCCAGATGTTGGTTTCATCTCCAATTTTTACATTGTCTTCTATATATGCTGACTCATGGATCATACTATTTTTACCTCTTCTCCATTTTTGTAAGACCTTGTTGCAGCTTCGACGATTTTTAAAGCCATTAATCCATCTTTACCCGTTGTCAAAGGCTTTTTGTTATTTTCAACAGCATTTACAAAATCCTCTATTTCATTTTTTAACGGCTCTTTTCTCTCCAATGCGACTTGATTTATGTTGCACTGTATGGGGACGTGATACAGATCCATCTCGTTAATCTGTTTGAATGAAGATGAGGATATAGTAACAGATTGGTTCATATAATCAGCCTCAACAAAATTTTCTGAGCATGTTAAAAATAATTTTCTTATTTTCATCGGTGTAAGCCAGTTAACTTCAACAATTCCACATATTCCATTTTCAAAGTTTAGTACGATGTTTGCATAATCTTCATGATCTATGTTTTTGTTGAATTTTCCAGCTTTCGCGTAAACAGATTTTATCTCACCTGCTAGATATCTCATAATATCAATATCATGTACCCCAAAATCAAAGATTACGCCTACATCTTTTATCCTTCCAGGAAAATTACTGACACGTTTTGAAGCAATAGTAATCAGTTCGCCAAATCTTTTACTATTCATTCCTTCCTTTACAAATTTCACAGCAGGATTATGCCTCTCGATATGGCCAACTGACAATACAATATCTTCTTGTTCTGCTTTTTTCACTAATGAACCGGCTCTTTTCACGCTATCACAAATTGGCTTTTCTACCAGAACGTGTTTTCCTTTGTTTAACAAATCCATTGCTATATCGTAGTGTGTAACTGTTGGGGTGGAAACAATTGCAGCGTCTACTTTGGGCAGTAACTCTCTATAATCAAAAAATGCCTTTGTATCAAATCTTTTGGCGATGTTTTTAGCAGTTTCTTTATTGACGTCTGCAACTCCGACCAAATCTACATTTTCTATCTCTGAGCACACTCTTGCATGATTCTTTCCCATTGAGCCAAGGCCAATGACAGCAATTTTAAGCATA